>DASYPC010000076.1:0-5262 GCA_036007105.1 Burkholderiales bacterium
CGGCCGAGATCTATCGCCAAGTCGAGCAGCTCGACGAGATCGTGGAGAGCATCGTAATCGGCCAGGATTGGCCGCCGGGCGAGGTGGGCGATGTGCGTGTGGTGCTGTTCGTCCGCTTGCGCGATGGCGTCGCTCTCGACCAGGCGTTGATCGACCGCATCAAGCAGCAGATCCGCGCCAATACCACGCCGCGCCACGTACCCGCGAAGGTGGTGCAGGTCAGCGACATCCCTCGCACCAAGAGCGGCAAGATCGTCGAGCTGGCGGTGCGCAACGTCGTACACGGCGAGCCGGTCAAGAATGTCGAGGCGCTGGCCAATCCCGAGGCGCTCGAAGAGTTCAGGGACCGCAACGAGTTGAAAACGTAAAGTCGTACTACCAAGGCATCAAGGCACAAAGAACTGCAGCAAAGATCTGTGGAGCGTGTCGTTCGCTCCGAATAACCAGAGCCGTTCTTCGTGTCTTGGTGACTTTGTGGTGAGAGTTCTTGGGGGGAGCGATGCTGATCGATGCCCAGCGGTCCATGCTGCTCGCGCTCGACCTGCAGCAGAAGATGCTGCCGGCGATCGCCGACGGCGAGCAGATTCTGGCCAACTGCACCTGGCTCATCCGGGCCGCGCAGAAGATCGGCGTGCCGGTGGCGGCGTGCGAGCAATACCCGAAAGGACTCGGTCCACTGGTGGCGCCGATCCGCGAGCTGCTGCCCGATAAGGCGATCGCGGCGAAGAACCGCTTCTCCGCTGTCGCGGCAGCGTGCCTGTCACATCTTCCCGGTGGCGACCGCACGCAGACGATCCTGATCGGCTTCGAGGCGCATGTCTGCCTGCTGCAGACGGCGCTCGACCTCTATCATGAGGGCAAGGAGGTCTACGTCGTCGCCGATTGCGTCGGCTCGCGGCGCCACGGCGATCGCGATCTCGCGCTCGCCCGGATGCGCCAGGAAGGCGTGCGCATCGTGACGCGGGAAATGGTCGTGTTCGAGTGGTTGGGCGAGGCGGGGACGCCGCTGTTCAGCGCGGTGAACAAGGAGTTCCTGAAGGCATGAATTTCCTCGCCATCGTGATCGCGCTGGCGCTGGAGCAATGGCGGACGTTTCGCTGGCGCGGTGGGCTGCAGCGCGCATTTGTCCGCTACGCGCGGGTGCTGGAACAGCGCTTCAATGCCGGGACCGCGCAGCAGGGCGCGATCGCAGCCGCACTGGCGCTGGTGCCGCCGGTGGCGATCGCCGCCGCCGGGTATTGGGCGCTCGAAGGATTGCATCCGCTGCTCGCGCTCGTCTGGAACGTTTTTATCCTCTACGTGCTGGTCGGATTCCGCCATTTCAGTCACGCGTTCTCTGCGATCGCCGAGGCGCTCAAGGCGGGCGATGCGATCGGCGCCCGCCGGCGCCTTGCAGCCTGGCGCGGCGTCGACGCCAGCGCGGCGACCGCTGAGGAGATCCCGAAGTTTGCGATCGAACAGGGTCTCGAAGCTTCGTACCGGCACGTCTTCGGAACTCTGTTCTGGTTTCTCGTGTTGCCCGGACCCGCAGGTGCCGTGCTCTATCGGCTCACCGTGTTGCTCGCCGAGCGCTGGCGCGGCGACGCGGTCACGCCGATGGGTCACGAGCTCGGCCAATTCGGTCAGCCGGTGCACAGGCTGCTGTTTTGGCTCGACTGGGCGCCGGTCCGGCTTACCGCGGTGACCTTCGCCATCGTCGGCGATTTCGAGGACGCGATTTATTGCTGGCGAACGCAGGCCAAGGCATGGCCCTCGCTGCACGACGGGATCCTGCTCGCCAGCGGCGCCGGCGCGCTGGGCGCTTTGATCGGCGGGACCGTGACCGGCCCGACGGGCGAGCCCGAATTTCGCCCCGAGCTCGGCCTGGGCGAGGCTGCCGACGCCGACATGATGCCGAGCGCCGTCGGGCTGGTGTGGCGCGCGTTGCTGGTGTGGCTGGTCGTGTTGCTGCTATTAACCCTCGCCTACTGGGCGCCGTAGCCCGGGGTGAGCGCGAAGCGCGATCCCCGGGGCCCCCGGGATCCACTCCGCTCATCCGGGGCTACGCTAGTTGCGATGCCGCGTGCGAATGAATTCGCACCTACCAGGCCCGTGCGCGGCGCTCGCTTTCCGCGAGCAACTGCTGCAACAGCGCGACGCGCCACGGCTTGACCTCGCCGCGCGCGGCCGCCTCCTGCACCGCGCAGCCGGGCTCGGTGCCGTGGCGGCAGTCGCGGAAGCGGCAGCGGCCTGCGAAGGCTCGCAGATCGACGAATCCCTGCATGATCGCAGCGGCGGAAAGATGCGCGAGTCCGAACTCTTTCATTCCGGGCGAGTCGACGATCCACGTTTCGCCATCGAGCGCATACAGTGTAGTCTCCGACGTCGTGTGGCGGCCCGCGTGCAACGCACCCGACACTTCGCCGACACGCGCCTGGGCGCCGGGCGCGAGCGCATTGATCAGCGTCGACTTGCCCATCCCCGACTGGCCGATGAAGACGTTACGGTGTCCCGCGACGAGCGCTCTCACCGCCGAGACGTCGCCTTTGGCGGAAACCGGCACGACCGGATAACCCAGCGCGCGGCACGCCTCGAGTCGGGGACCGAGCTTCGCGAAGCCGGGCAGGTCGCTCTTGTTGGCGATCAATGCGAAGACGCAGCCATTGCTCTCGGCGGCGACGATCCAGCGCTGGACGAGTTCGTCGTCGTAAGGTGGATCGGGCGCGACGATCCCGAGGACCTGCGTCACGTTGGCCACGATAACCTTCTCGCGATGCGCGTCGGAGCGGAAGAGCAGCGTGCCGCGCGGCAGGATCGCATGGATCGCGCCCTCGCCGTCCGCCATCGGCGCGACGCTCACCCGGTCGCCGCAGGCGACATCGAGGCCACGGCCGCGCAGCAGGCACCTGATCGTGCGGCCGTCGGCGAGCCTGACCGCGTAGTGTCGCCGCCACGCCGCCGTGACCAGCCCCAGCGCGGTATGCGGCGCTTCGGCACCGGACGAATCTTCCTTTCGCCTGCCGCGGCTCACGCGATCAGCGCTTCCACCTTCGCGGCGCAGATGCAATCGTTGAGCGTGACGCCGCCCGCGTCGTGGGTTGAGTACGAGGCAACGACGCGGTTGTAATACACCGACAGATCGGGGTGGTGATCCTCGCGATGCGCGACGTATGCCACGGCGTTGACGAACGCCATCGTCTCGTAATAATTCGCGAACCGGAAAGTCTTGATGAGCCGGCCGTCGGCGTATTCCCAGGCCGGCAGCGCCTTGAGATGTTGCATCACTTCGGTTACGGCCAGCAGCGGGGCGCCGGCGCGGCAACTGAGGACGGAAAGCGCGGCAAGCTCGGAGGACATGGGATGGATCCTGAACGTTAGGCCGCGGCACGCTCCAGCCGGGCGATGCGCGCCGGCGCCGGCGGGTGCGAATCGAAGAACGCCGAATGCAACGGATCCGGGGTCAGGGTGCTGGCGTTGTCTTCGTAGAGCTTGACCAGCGCCGTGATGAGCGCCGGTGCGGACGCGTTGCGCGCGGCGTAGCGATCCGCCTCGAACTCGTGTCGCCGCGAATACATCGCGGCCAAGGGAGATGCGAGGAAGGTGAAGGCGGGCAGGGCGAGCATGAACAGGACCAGCGCGACGCCGTAGCGAGGCGCGGGCCCCGGAACGCCCAACCCGGCGTAGAACCAGGGCTCGCCGACCAGCCAGCCGAGCAGGGCCAGCAACGCGAGGCTGCCCGCGGCAAACCACGTGGTTCGCTTGAGCACGTGCTTGAGCTTGAAGTGGCCCAGCTCGTGCGCGAGCACGGCCTCGATTTCTTCGGGTGCGAGCCGCGAGATCAGGGTATCGAACAGCACGATCCGGCGCGCCGCCCCGAAGCCGGTGAAATACGCGTTGCCATGCGCAGAGCGCTTCGATCCATCCATCACGTACAGGCCCCGGGCGGCGAAGCCGCAGCGCGCGAGCAGGCGCAGGACGCGTTCCCGCACGAGCGCATCCGTGAGCGGCTCGAACTTGTTGAACAGCGGCGCGATGAGGGTCGGATAGAGCGCGAGCACGAGGACCTGGAATGCAACCCATGCCAGCCACGCGTACAGCCACCAAAGCGTCCCGGCGCGCGCCATCAGCCAAAGCACCAGCGTCACCAGCGGTGTGCCCAGCACGGCGCCGATCAGTGCGCCCTTGATGATATCGGCGATCCAGAGTCTCGGCGTCATGCGGTTGAAGCCGAACCGCTCCTCGATCACGAAGGTGCGATACCACGCCAGCGGCAGCGCGAGCGCGCCGCCCAGAAGTGCGACCGAGACGATCAGCGCGACGTCCTGCGCGAGCAGAGGAACTGGAACCATGGCGATCGAGCCGGCGATCAGCGCCAGCCCGCCGCCCAGAGTAAGCGCGAGCAGAACGACGGCATCGAGCAGCAATTCCACGACTGCGACACGGGTGCGCGCCGCGGTGTAGTCGGCCGCCTTCTGATGCGCGGCGAGCGTAATCTGGCCGGCGAAATGCGCCGGAACGGCGCCGCGGTGCGCGAGAACGTGGCGCAGCTGCCGACGCGCGAGCCAGAGCTGCAGCGCGAGCGAGATGGCGAGCGCGAGCAGAAACAGCGACGTGAGCAGGGCGGCGGTCATGAACCGGGATTCGGCGCGGACGGCGGCAGCCCGTTTGAGAACCCCACGCGGGACTTATTCAGAGGTTCCTTAGGCACATGCGATGAAGCACAACGATATGCGAGAATACCAAATCGTCACGACACCGCTATTCTACTCCACCTCCCATGCCGCAGGACGCCAATCATTTGATCTGGATCGACATGGAGATGACCGGGCTCAAGCCGGAAACCGACCGCATCATCGAAGTCGCACTGGTCGTCACCGACGTCGCATTGGTTACCGTGGCCGAGGCACCGGTGCTCGTCGTGTACCAGGACGATGTGACGCTCGCCGGGATGGATTCGTGGAACCGGACCACGCACGGCCGCTCCGGACTGACCGACAAGGTCAAGGCCTCGGCGCTGGACGAGGCGCAGGCGGAACAGCGCATGCTCGCCTTTCTGCGCGAGCACGTGCCGCCGCGGACATCGCCGATGTGCGGCAATTCGATCTGCCAGGACCGGCGTTTTCTCGCGCGGTGGATGCCGGCCCTCGAGGACTACTTTCACTATCGCAATCTCGACGTATCCACATTGAAGGAGCTGTGTCGCCGGTGGAAGCCCGATGTCGCGAAGGGCTGGGTGAAGCAGGGCAAGCACGAGGCGCTCGCCGACATCTACGAGTCGATCGA
>DASYPC010000077.1:0-8716 GCA_036007105.1 Burkholderiales bacterium
TACGTCGTGCCGCGCTTTGCGCGCGTATACGAAGACATTTCCACCACTTTGCCGTTCTTTTCGAGCCTGTTGCTCACGGTTGGCGGCTGGATGGGAAGGCACGGAATGGCGTCGCTTTTCGGTCTGGTCGCCGCAGCCGGACTTTGCTGGTCTGCTCTTGCGAGAGAGAACGTGCGCGCGGCCCTTCTGCGGGGATTCTGGCGCATTCCCGGCGTCGGCGATCACATGAAGATCTATCAGCTCGCGCGCTTCTACCGCACCGTCGGCATGCTGCTCCGGTCCGGGATCCCGGCGTTGAAGGCGTTCGAAATGGTTTCCGGACTGCTTGCGCCGAACCTGCGCGCGCAGCTGGCAGCTGCGATCGCGCAGTTGAGAGAGGGCCATGCGATCTCCGCCGCGCTCGGTTCCGCGGGGCTCACTACGCCCGTGTCCGCGCGCATGCTGCGCGTAGGCGAGCAGAGCGGCCGGATGGGAGAGTTGATGGAACGCATCGCGCGCTTCCATGACGACGAAACCGCCCGCTTCGTCGACACGTTTACGCGCCTGTTCGAACCGTTGCTCATGGCGTTTCTCGGGCTGGCGGTCGGGCTGATCGTGGTCCTCATGTACATGCCGATCTTCGAGCTTGCCGGGAGCCTGCAGTGAAACCCACGGGCCTCGCCGAGCTCGAGCGCTGGAGCGAAGAATTTCGCATTCCGACCATCGGGCTCGACGAAATGCGCGCCTGCGCGCCCGCCTTCGACCTCCTTCCGTATTCCGAGGCGGCGGATCGCAAGTGTGTTGCGCTTCGCTCGCCGCAAGGAGCGCTCTACGCCGTGCTCGGCGACCCTTTGGACGCAGCCGCACAGGATCTGATCGAGGAGCGCGTGCGGGAACCCTTCGTCTACCGCCTCGCGCTCCAGGAAGAGCTTACGGCGTGCCTGGCGCTGCACGAGCGCGGCCTGCGCGCCATGGATGGTCTTGCGATCCCGGACGGCGCGAGTGCCGAGGCGCGCGAATCCGCGGAAGACATCTCGATCGCGTCGATCAGCGAGAGGACGAGCCCGGTCGTGAAGCTCGTCAATTCGACGCTGCACGACGCGTTGAAGGCGGGCGCAAGCGACGTCCACCTCGAGACCGGAAGCGCCGGGCTCGCGATCAAGTACCGGATCGACGGCGTGCTCGCGGTCGTGAAGACGGTGCAGGGAATCGACTTCGCCAACCAGGCGATCTCGCGCGTCAAGGTGATGGCGGAGCTCGACATCGCCGAGCGCCGAGTTCCGCAGGATGGCCGTTTTCGGGTGCGCAGCAGCGAGCTCGAGATCGACGTTCGCGTTTCGATCATGCCGAGCGTGTTCGGCGAGGACGCGGTGCTGCGAATTCTCGACAAGCGCGCGCTCACCGACCGGCTGCAGGGACTGACGCTCGAAGCGCTCGGCTTCGAGCCCTCGATCGTCGCAAGCCTGCGCCGGCTCTCGGCGGAGCCCCATGGGATGTTGCTCGTGACCGGACCGACCGGCAGCGGCAAGACGACGACGCTCTACGCGATGATCAGCGAAAGCAATCGCGGGCTCGACAAGATCGTCACGATCGAGGATCCCGTCGAGTACCAGCTTCCCGGCGTACTGCAGATCCCGGTCAACGAAAAAAAGGGCCTGTCTTTCGCCCGCGGCCTGCGCTCGATCCTGCGTCACGACCCCGATCGCATCATGGTGGGCGAAATCCGCGATCCGGAGACCGCCGAGATCGCCGTGCAATCCGCGCTCACCGGTCACCTCGTCTATACGACCGTGCATGCGAACAACGTGTTCGACGTGATCGGACGCTTCATGCACATGAGAGCGGACACGTTCAATCTCGCTTCCGCGCTGAACGCGGTGATGGCGCAACGCCTCGTACGGGTCCTCTGCCGCGGCTGCCTCGGCAAGGGCTGCGCGCAGTGCCGTGGCACGGGTTTCCGCGGCCGCAAGGCGATCGCGGAATTGATGATCCTGAACGACGAGCTGAAGGAGCTGATTGCGGAGCGCGCACCCACCCGGAAACTCAAAGCGGCTGCGCAAGCCGCGGGCACCGGCAGCCTGCGCGCCGCGGCGCTGGCGCTCGTGCAGCGCGGCGAAACGACGCTCGAGGAAATAGATCGTGTCACCTTTGTGGAAGGATGAGCTGCGCATCGGGCTGTGCCCCGGGCGGCTCGTTCTCGCCCGGTACGCGCGCGGCCTGACGCGCCGCCTTGCCGGGCGAGAGGTTATTCCCGTGAGCGACGATCCGGTGCGTTCGCTGCTAGAGCGTGTCGGCAAAGCGGACTTGACGGTCGTTCTCTCCAACCACTATGTGCGCTACGGCGTGTTGCCGTGGACCGCGACGCTGCGCTCGCAGGAGGAGTGGCTCGCCTATGCGCGCCACCACTTTTCCAGTACCTACGGCGCCGTTGCCGCGGATTGGAAAGTGCATGTGAGTACTGCAGGGCGCAGAAGGGCAAGGATCGCCTGCGCGATCGATGCGACGCTTCTCGCGCGGCTGCGCGAGGTGCCCGGCGTCCGTTCCGTGCAGCCCTACTTCATGTCTGCCTTCAACACGCGGCGGAACGCCGTTTCCGGCGAAGCGTGGTTCGTCCTCCACGAGCCCGGCCGGCTGACGCTTGGGCTCGCGAGCCGGGGCGAGTGGAGACTTGTCCGCAACCGCCAGGCACCATCGAGTTGGCGCGAGTCGCTGCCCGATCTGCTCGAGCGCGAGGTCGCGGCCCGCGACGGAGAAGGAACGGATCGTGTCTTTCTATGCACGGAAGACGATACGCGCGATCTCCCGGCTCAGGTTGGGCGTTACCGAATCACGGACCTGAGCGTGGCGCCTGGCGCGAGCCTCGATTCGCGAGCTGCCCTGATGGCGCTCAACTGATGGAACGCATCGAGCTCGATTTCCTTCGGCCCGAGCGAAGACCTCGCTGGCCCGCCTTTGCTCTCCTCGCGCTGGCGCTCGCCTTTGCCGGCGACCTGGTACGCACTCATCAGGCCCTGGAAAGGGAGATCCAGTTGAAGGAGATCCAGCTCGCCCGCTTGGGCGCGGACGGTTCGCGGAGCGCGCGGCTCGACTCGGCGGCGCCGCCGGTCAACGCCGAGGAATACGAGTTTGCACGCGCGACGGTGAGGCGGCTCTCGACGCCCTGGACGCGCCTGTTTCAGGCGCTCGAGGCGGCGCAGATCGATCGGATCGCATTGCTTGCGATCGAGCCCGACGCCGAATCCGGAACGGTGAGCCTTTCGGGAGAAGGAAAAGACTATCTCGCCGTGCTGAGCTACGTCAGCACGCTCGAAGAGCAGCGGACGCTGCAACGCGTGCACCTCGCACGTCACGAGCTCAGGCAAAGCGCGCGCGAGCGTTCGGTGTCCTTCACGATTACCGCGGCCTGGAAGGAACGCCGTTGAAGACGGCGCTCGCGCGCTTGCGGGAAGAGCTGGGGACGCTCGGGATCGCGGCGCTCGTGTTGCTCGCGATCTCTACGCTCTTCTTCTTCACGACGGTCAAACCGCTCGAGGACCGGCTCGCTCGGTTGGAGCGCGAGCTGCAGCAAGCGACCCGCCGCGGCGTCGCCGGAATCATGAAGACGGCGATGCCGCAATCCCGGCCCTCGCAGCTCGCCGCGTTCTACCGCTTCTTCGAGAGCGACGACGGCAAGGGCGTATGGCTCGCGAAGCTGCACGGCATCGCCGCCGCATCGGGCATCGAGCTTCGCAGCGGCGAATACCGCCTCGCCGAATCCCCCGGGCGTATCGAGCGCTTGCAGATCGTTGTTCCGGTCACGGGCACGTATGCGCAGATCTGGACATTCCTCGAAGCCGCGCTCGCCGAGATGCCGATGCTCTCGCTCGATCAGGTCGCGCTACGCCGAAAAGGCGTCGGCGAGCCGCGCGCCGAAGCCGATGTGTCGCTCACGCTGCACCTGCTGAAGCGATGAAGATGCTGCTTACGCGAGAAATTCCACCGCGCGCCGCGCTGGTCGTGCTCGTGCTCGCGCTGCTTGCGAGCGTGGGAGTCGGGCGCGAGCAGCCGCCTGAGCCTCGGGCGGCGACGCAGCAAGCGCCAGAGCCGGTCGCGGACCAGGAGCTCGATCTCGACGCACTTGCACGCCGGCGCAGCGAGCGCGAAAGAGAGGATCTGTTCGCGAGCCGCAGCTGGGTGCCTCAGCCCGCGCCTGCGCCGGTCGTCGCGGCGGCAAAACCGGCGCCGGCACCGGTGCCGAGCGCACCCCCGCTGCCGTACAAATACCTCGGCCGAAGGGCCGACGCGGAAAAGCTGGTGGTCTATCTCGCGAAGGGCGACGAAACGTACAACATCGTCGTCGGAGACGTGCTCGAAAACACGTACAGCGTCGAGAGCATCAGCGAGTCGGCGGTGCAGCTTGTGTACCTGCCGCTCGGGACGAAGCAGACCCTGAACATTCCCCCGCCGCAGTAGGAGCCGCATCATGAGAGCGCTCGTCTTGATTGCTTCCTTGCTGGTCCTCGCCGGCTGCGCCGCGCAACGCACCTACGACGAGGGCGTCAATCTCATCGATCAGGGCAACTTCGAAGCGGGTCTCGCGAAGATCGACGAGGCGGCGAAGCTCGACCCCGACAACCGGCTCTATCGCCAGGCCTACTTTCGCGAACGCGACGCCGCGCTACAGCGCTATCTTGCGATTGCCGAAGGGGCGAGGCGGCAAGGCGAATGGCAGGCGGCCGAAACGGCCTATGGGCGCATGCTTGCGCTTGCGCCCGAGAACGCGCGCGCGAAAGCAGGACTTGGGGCGCTCGGTACCGAACGGCGCCAACGAACCGCTCTCGCGGAAGCCGAAGCCCTGATGAAGAAGGGCGACGCGGCCGGCGCGATGGGCAAGGTGCGCCCGGTGCTCGCAGAGAACCCGGGCAACCGCGAAGCACAGCAGCTCCTGCGCCGCTTGGAGGAACGGTCGTTGCGCGCCGCGGGGACGAGTCCGCAGCTTTCCGCCGCGCTGAGAAAGCCGGTCACGCTCGAATTCCGCGATGCGAGCCTGCGCCAGCTGTTCGAAGTCCTGTCGCGAGACACTGGCCTCAACTTCCTGTTCGACCGCGAAGTGAGGCAGGACCTTCGCACCACGATCTTCGTACGCAATTCGAGCATCGAGGACGTGCTCCGGTTCATCCTCGTCACGAACCAGCTCGAGCGCAAGGTGCTCTCCGAGAACACACTGCTGATCTATCCGAACACGCCTGCCAAGCAGCGCGATTACCAGGAACTGGTCACGAGGAGCTTCTATCTCGCCAATGCCGACGCCAAATCGATCGCCGGCATGGTCAAGGCGCTCGTGAAAACGAAGGACATGACGTTCGACGAGAAGCTGAACCTGCTTGTCATCCGCGACACACCGGACGCGGTGCGCATGGCCGAGCGGCTGATCGCGAACCACGATCTCGCCGAGCCCGAGGTGATGCTCGAAGTCGAGGTGCTGGAAGTGAGCTCGAACGTGCTCTACGAGCTCGGCATCCGCTACCCGGATCAGATCACCTGGAGCGTCGCCGGCGCGGGCGGCACGCCCGGCACGGTAACGCTGCCCGAATGGCTCAACCGGACGTCCGACCTCGTCCGGCTGACGTTCACCAATCCGCTGTTCGCGCTCAATTTCCGCAACACGCTCGGCCGCTCGAACCTGCTTGCGAATCCACGCATCCGCGTGAAGAACAAGGACAAGGCGAAGGTGCACATCGGCGACAAGGTGCCCGTGATCACGACCACGACCACTGCAACCGGCTTCGCGGCGGAATCGGTGACTTATCTCGACGTGGGCCTGAAGCTGGACGTCGAGCCGTCCGTCTTCCTCGAGGATGACGTCGCGATCAAAGTGGGGCTCGAAGTGTCGAACATCGTGCGCGAGATCAAGAGCACCACCGGAACGCTCACCTACCAGGTCGGCACGCGCAATGCTGCGACGACGCTGCGGCTCAAGGACGGCGAGACGCAGGTTCTCGCGGGACTGATCAGCGACGAGGACCGCAAGACCGCAGCACAGGTGCCGGGCCTCGGCAGCATCCCGGTCGTCGGCCGGCTCTTCGGCAGCCATCAGGACACGGCGAACAAGACGGAGATCGTGCTGCTCATTACGCCTCGCGTCGTGCGTAACCTCGTGCGGCCCGATCCGCGTTTCGAGGAGTTCCTGAGCGGCACCGAAGCGTCGATCGGCGCGCCGCCGCTGCTGTTGCAGTCGAGCGTCGTGCCTGCGGGCCCGGTGATCGCTCTTTCGCCTGCGACGGGCGCATCGCTTCCCGCAGGCGCGCCGCGGATCGTCCTGCAAGCGCCGCCGAGCACCGCACCCGGGCAGGAGCTCACCGTGCTGGTCTCGGTCGATACCGATATGGCGCTGCGTCGCGGCCTGCTCGATTTCGCGTTCGATGCCGCGCGCCTGCGGTTCCAGCGGGTGGAGCCCGGAGCGCTCCTTGCGGCGGCGGACAAGAGCGCCGCGTTGCGCGCGAGCGCACCGGCCGGGCTGGGCCGGATGAGCCTGAGCTTTACCGCGGGCGCCGACGTGCGGGGAACCGGCGAGCTCGCGAAGCTCACGTTCGAGGTCATCGCGGCCGGCGCGCCGACCCTGCGGCTGGAAGCGGTCTCGTTCACGAACTCGGCCGGCCAGGTCGTGCAGGCGCAATTGCCACCCCCGCTGAGTCTTGCGCCGGGCAAATGAACCGCCTGGCGCAATCGCGAGGATTCACGCTCATCGAGGTGATGATCACAGCGGCGATCGTGGCCGTACTCGCCTCGATCGCGCTGCCGCTTTCGGAAATGGCGACGCAGAGAAGCAAGGAGCAGGATCTGCGCCGCGCGCTGCGCGAAATTCGCGACGCGCTGGATGCCTACAAGCGCGCCTCGGACGAGGGGCGGATCGTGCGTTCGCCGGAGCAGTCCGGCTACCCGCCGACGCTGCAAACGCTCACGGACGGCGTTCCCGACGCAAAGAGCCCGAGCGGAGCGAAGATCTATTTCCTGCGGCGCCTGCCACGCGACCCATTCCACGCCGATGCGAGCGTTCCCCCGGAACGCACCTGGGGACTGAGGAGCTACGAGAGCCCGCCGCACGATCCGCGCGCCGGCAAGGACGTATTCGACGTCTACTCGTTGAGCGCGCGGACCGGGCTCAACGGCTCGGCTCTGCGGAGCTGGTAGGCATGCGAGCCCGTGCGGGCTTCACGCTGATCGAGCTGCTCGTTGCGCTCGCCATCATCGCGCTGCTGCTTTCGCTTGCCGTGCCGCGCTATTTCGGCAGCCTCAGCCGGGCGGAGGAAGCGGTGCTGAAGGAAAACCTCGCCTCGATGCGCGACGCGCTCGACAAGCACTACGCCGACACCGGCAAGTATCCGGCATCGCTCGAAGACCTGGTGACGAAAAAATACCTGCGCAACGTGCCGACCGATCCGGTCACGCAAAGCCAATCGACCTGGATCGTCGTCCCTCCCGCCGATCCCGGTCAGGGCGCGGTGTACGACGTACGCAGCGGCGCGCAGGGCTCGGGCCGCGATGGAAAGCCCTATGAGCAGTGGTAAGCATCAGGCGGGATTCACGTATCTGGGCATGCTCTTCCTGATCGGTGCTCTGAGCGCAGGCCTTGCCGCGACCGCCGAAGTCTGGTCGCATTCGCGCCAGCGCGAGAAGGAAGCGGAACTTCTGTGGGTCGGCAACCAGTTCCGCCAGGCGATCGGTCTCTACTATCAACGGACGCCGGGCGCCGTGAAGCGTTACCCCGAGAAACTCGAAGACATGCTCCACGATCGGCGCTACGCAACGACGCAGCGCTATTTGCGGCACATATACGCGGACCCCGTCACGGGCAAGTCCAATTGGGGCCTGGTAGAGGCGCCCGAAGGCGGGATCATGGGGGTGCACAGCCTGTCGGAGACTCGACCGATCAAGACGAGCGGATTTTCGGGCGTGCAAAGAGGTTTCGGCAGCGCGAGGACCTATTCCGGCTGGAAGTTTGTATACGAGCCGGCGATGGCGCGGTAGGCCGTTCTCCCGCAATCACGGGCATTGGTGCCGGAAGAGAGACTCGAACTCTCATGCCCTTGCGGGCGGCGGATTTTGAGTCGCCACAAGCACGGAGGGTAAGAGTACCCTCGAAAACGTAAACCGTTGTTCTGTCAGCACCGCAGCGCTTGCCGATTTCTTGAAAGCCAGCAGCAAACAGGGCACGGGCGATTCCCATTCAACTTGACAGAAGTCGAAAGACTAAAATATGATATGCGTCATATGAAAGAAGTCAAGGCAGGTTCCAAGAAGGAGCAGACGCGCGAGCGCATCCTGCGCGCCGGCGCGCGCGCCATCCGCAAGCACGGCTACGAGGGCGTCGGTGTCGCCGATGTGATGAGGGAGGCGGGCCTCACGCACGGGGGCTTCTACGCGCACTTCGCGTCGCGCGACGCGCTGCTTGCGCAGGCCGCCGAGCAGGCGGGCGTCGAGTCGGTCGAGAACCTGTCGCGCGCTGTCGCCCGCGCCAAGCCGGGAGAGGAGCTGATGGCCCTGGTGGACTCGTATCTCGCTGACCGGCATGTCGAGGCGCCCGAGCAGGGGCTGGGCTGCGCGCTCGCCGCTGCGGGCAGCGAAGTGCCGCGCCAAAATGACGAAGTGCGGCGCGCCGTCAGCCGCCGCATCAAAGATCTCATCGGGCTCGTCGAGCGCCAGTTCCCCGACTGGGGAAAGAATGCCGTGCACGAGAAGGCCATGGCGATCGTCGCGA
>DASYPC010000078.1:0-11201 GCA_036007105.1 Burkholderiales bacterium
GCGAGGTCGTGGTCCCAGGCGCGACGCCAGCTGCCTGCCACGGACCTACTTCTTGCCCGGCTCGTCGATCTTCGCGAAGCGCGATTCCGGAGCGTCGTTGGCGCGATGGATCGTGCTGACGTTCTTCTTCATCGCCCACGGCCGCAGCTGGTAGTGCAGCGGCACGAAGTAGTACTGGTCGCGCACCATCACGAGCGCGTCCTTGATCATCGCGTCGCGCTTCTTCGCGTCCATCTCGGTCTTCATCGCGTCGATGATCGCGTCGAGCTTCGGGTCGCTGAGCTTGACGAAGTTGAAGCTGCCGTCGGCGCCGGTCGTCTTGGTGCGCGCGAGCGCCTGCAGCATGTACAGCGCATCGAACGTCGCGACGCCCCAGCCGAGCATGTACGCGCTGGTGTCGAAGTTCTGCACCTTGGAGATGAACGTCGCCATCGGCTCGGCCGCGAGGTTCGCCTTGACGCCGATCTTCGCCCACATCGCGACGAGAGCCTGGCAGATCTTCTCGTCGTTGACGTAGCGGTTGTTCGGGCAGTTGAGCCGGAACCCGAAGCCGTTCGGATAGCCGGCATCGGCGAGCAGCTTCTTCGCCGCGTTGGGGTCGAACTTGGGAAGGACGTCGATCGCCTTGTCATACCCGTGCACCTGCGGCGCGATCATCAGGCCGCCCGGGATCGAGAGCCCGCGCATCGTGACTTTCTTGATCGTCTCGCGGTCGACCGCCATGTTGAGCGCCTGTCGTACCTTGATGTCCTTGAACGGGTTCTTGCCCTTGACGTCGGCGTACTTGAGCTCGTCGCTGCCCTGGTCGAGCGCGATGAAGATCGTGCGGTTCTCGGCGCCGTCGAGCACCTTGAGCTTCGGCTCTTTCCGCAGCCGCTCGACGTCCTGCGTCGGCAGATCGGTGACGAGGTCGACATCACCCGAGAGTAGCGCCGCGACCCGCGTTGCGTCGGACTTGATCGGGCTGTAGATGACCTCGGTCGCGTTGCCCTCGCGCTTGTCCCACCAGTTCGGGTTCGCGGACATCGTCACCTGCTTGTCCGGCTCCCACCCCTTGATCATGTAGGCGCCGGTGCCGTTGGTGGTGCGCGAGGCGAACGTGTTTTCGTTCGCCTTGTAGTCCTGCACCTTTTCCGACTTGTTCTTCTCGGCCCACGTCTTGCTCATGATGTGGAACACGGTGAGGTTGCGCAGGAACACCGGGTTCGGGCCGGCCAGGATGAAGTCGACCGTGTGATCGTCGACCTTCTTCACCTCGTTCACGCCGGTGACGTACGGCTGCATCGTGCCCTGCGGCTGCTTGATGCGCGCATACGAGAACACCACGTCGTCCGCGGTGAAGGGCGAGCCATCGTGGAACTTGACGTTCTGGCGCAGCTTGAAGCGCCACTGCGTCGGCGTGACCTGCTCCCAGCTCGCGCCGAGCGCCGGCTCGATCTGGAATTTCTTGTCGTAGCGCACGAGCGGCTCGTAGCAGTGCTGCATGATCGAGATCGTCGTCGCATGGTTCTGCGAGTGCGGGTCGAGCGTCAGGATGTCGTTCTGCGCCGCCCAGCGCAGCGTGACCGCGTAGGCCGGGGCGGCAAGCGCGAGCAGTGCGGCCGCGAGCAGGATTCTGCGTTTCATCGGTTCGTCCCCTTTTACTTGAGTGGCAGCGAATCCTCGACCAGCGCGGCCAAGTAGCCGGCGCCGAGCGGGATCACGTCGTCGTTGAAATCGTACCCGGGATTATGCAGGAAGCAACCGCTCGGCCCGCCTCCCTGGCCGAGAAAAACATACGCCCCGGGACGGGCCTGCAGCATGAAGGAAAAGTCCTCGCCCCCCATGGTCGGCTCGGCGTCGGTGAGGACGTTCGCCGCTCCGAACACGCGCTCGCCCACCCGTGCCGCGAAAACGGCCTCGCGCTCGGTATTGACGGTGGCCGGGTAGCCGCGGCGGTATTCGATTTCCGCGCTGGTGCCGAGGGCCTGCGAGATCGAGCCGGCGATCTCGCGCACGCGTCGTTCTGCAAGGTCCCGCATCTCGGCCTTGAACGTGCGCACCGTGCCGATCAGCATCACGTGGCCGGGGATGACGTTGAACGCGCCGAGCTGGCTGGTCTGCATGGAGCAGATGCTGACCACGATCGCGTCGAGCGGGTTGGCGTTGCGGCTGGCGATGGTCTGCAGCGCCGTGATCACCTGCGCGGCCGCCACCACCGGGTCGGCGGTGAGGTGCGGCATCGCGCCGTGGCCGCCGCGGCCGCGAATCGTGATTCGCATTTCGTCGGTCGCCGCGAGCACCGGTCCGGGGCGGACGGACATCTTGCCCGCCGCAAGGCCCGGCCAGTTGTGCAACGCGTACACGGCCTCGCACGGGAAGCGGTCGAACAACCCTTCCTGCACCATGACGTTTCCGCCCGCCCCGCCCTCTTCCGCAGGCTGGAAGATCAGGTGCGCGGTGCCGTCGAAGTTGCGCGTCTGGGCGAGGTAGCGTGCCGCCCCGAGCAGCATGGTCGTGTGCCCGTCGTGCCCGCAGGCATGCATCCGCCCGGCGTTTCTCGACTTGTGCGGCACGTCGCTCGTTTCGTGCATCGGCAGGCAATCCATGTCGGCGCGCAATCCGATGGCGCGGCCGCTGGTGCTTTTCTTGCCGCGCACCACGCCGACCAGGCCGGTCTTGGCGATGCCGCGATGGACCTCGATGCCCCATTCGGTGAGCTTGTCGGCGACGAGCTGCGAGGTGCGCGTCTCCTCGAACGCGAGCTCGGGATTGGCGTGCAGATCGCGGCGGATATGGATCAGGTCGGCCTGGAACAGGCGCAGCATCTCGAGCGGATCGCTTTTCATGGGCTCCTTAATGCGCAGTCGCAGTGCGTTCGATGCGCAGGCGCGGATCGACCGCGTAGTAGAGCAGGTCGACGGCAAGGTTGATGACGACGAAGAACAGCGCGATCAGGCACAGGTAGGCGGCCATCACCGGCACGTCGGCGAAGCCCACGGCCTGGATGAACAGCAGCCCCATCCCGGGCCCCTGGAAGACGGTCTCGGTGATGATCGCGAAGGCGATGATCGCCCCGAGCTGCAGCCCGGTGATCGTGATCACCGGCACGAGCGTGTTCTTGAGCGCATGGCCGAAGTGCACCGCGCGGTCGCTAAGGCCGCGCGCGCGCGCGAACTTGATGTAGTCGGTGCGCAGCACTTCGAGCATCTCGGAGCGCACCAGCCGCTGGATGAGCGTCATCTGGAAAAGGCCGAGCGTAATCGAAGGCAGGACGAGCGCCTTCAGTCCGGAAGCGGTGAGAAGCCCGGTGGTCCACCAGCCGAGGGCGACGGTATCGCCGCGCCCGAAGGAAGGCAGCCAGCCGAGCAGCACGGCGAACACCAGGATCAGCAGAATGCCGATCAGAAACGTCGGCAGCGACACGCCGATGAGCGACAACGCCAGCAGCACCTGCGAAAGCCAGGTATTGCGCCGCAACGCCGTATAGACGCCCATGACGATGCCCGCACCGACCGCGAACAAGGCGGCGATGAATGAGAGCTCGAGCGTCGCGGGAAGCCGCTCCATGATCAGTTTCGACACCGGCTGCGCCTGGCGCAGGCTCAAGCCGAATTCTCCCTGCACCGCGCGCCCGAGAAAGGCCGCGTACTGCACATAGAACGGTCGATCGAGCCCCAGTAGGTGGGTGATGCGTACCCGGTCCTCGGGCGTCGCATCCTGCCCGAGCATGAAGAGCACCGGGTCGCCGACGAAACGAAACAGCGAGAACGCGATCAGGCCGACGGCGAGCATCACCAGGACGGCCTGCGCGAGGCGGCGCAGGATGAACGCGAGCATCGCTGACATTCTGCATCAATCCGGCCGCTAGAATCCGCCGGTGCGCGATTTCGCCCGCAACCTCGTTCGCTGGCAGCGCCTGCACGGGCGCCACGATCTGCCGTGGCAGCGCACGCGCGATCCCTATCCGATCTGGCTTTCCGAGGTGATGCTGCAGCAGACGCGCGTCGAGACGGTGCTGCCGTACTTCGAGCGCTTTCTCGCCCGCTTCCCGGACCTGCGCGCGCTCGCCCGGGCACCCGTGGGCGAGGTGCTGCGGCTCTGGAGCGGGCTCGGCTATTACGCGCGTGCGCGAAACCTGCATGCAGCCGCCCGGCAGATCGTGCGTACGCATGCTGGGAGCTTCCCTCGTACAGTCGAGGAACTGGAGGAATTGCCCGGAATTGGCCGCTCGACCGCAGGAGCGGTTACTGCCCTCGCGTTCGGACGCAGAGCGGCGATTCTCGATGGCAATGCGAAGCGGGTGTTCGCGCGCACGTTCGGCGTCGAGGGGAAGGCCGCGCAGTGGGCGCTGGCCGAGAAGCTTCTCCCCAGTCATGGCATCCGACGCTATACCCAGGGCCTCATGGACCTGGGGGCTACGGTTTGCAAGCGCGAAAAACCTCTTTGCGCCCGATGCCCGGTGGCAGATCGTTGCGTGGCGTACCTCGAGGGTCGTATCGACGAATTGCCTTCTCCGCGCCGGCGCAAGCAGATTCCTGTTCGCGGCCGCGCGTGGCTCGTGCTTCTGCACGAAGGTCGAGTGCTTCTCGAGCCGAGGCCCCCAACCGGGCTATGGGGCGGACTGTGGACGTTTCCTGAATCCGGCAGCGACGATGCAGTAGAGCCTGCTGGTCGGTTGCTTGGGTGCGAAATCGGATGCGTGCGACGCGGAGCGCAGTTCGACCATGTCTTTACACATTTCCGGCTGCGGATTGAACCGGTGATCTGCGAGGTACGGCGTGTGATGCCGCGCGCAGAGCAATCCGGGCGAAGGTGGTTTCGCCTCAAGGCAGCAGCAGCTGCGGCGGTACCAACTCCGGTGAGGACGCTCTTGCTCCAGGAGCTGTCAGTTGATCATTCGATCGTCTAGGCCGAAGACCTGACCTTTTGCTTGCGGAGGAAATCGCACAGCGCATCCAGACGGCGATCCCCTGCGTCCGTTTCCAGCAGCTTCTGCTTCATCGCGGGCGGCAAAGGCAGGATTTCAGCGAGCCGCGCGCTGACCCACGACGCCGATTCGAACCGCAAAGGTTGTTCGATGCGCGCGCCCGCTCCTTCGTCGACGATGGCCCGAAGCAGCCGCACGCCGACTTCTGATTCCTCCGACACCGCTTCGTCGCCTTCTTCGGCAAGCAATTCGATCTGGGCGCGGGCAAGGCCGTCGCGCTCCACGCGCCGCTCGAGGATGCGAAAGCGGCGCTCGCCGCGCACCACGATACTCAGCACGCCGAGCTGCTGCATGTCCCACTGCACGATGCGCGCAAGGCATCCGACCGAATGCGGCACCGCCGGCGCGCCGACTTCCTTTCCCTCGCGGATCAGGCATACGCCGAACGATTCGCCATCACGCAGGCAGGCGCTGACCATCTGCATGTAGCGCGGCTCGAAGATGCGCAGCGGCAACAGTCCGCCCGGGAACAGCACCGTTTGAAGCGGAAAGAGAGCGATGTCGTGCGGACCGTCGCTCACGGATCGTACTCGACGAGCCCGCGATGGCGCACCAGCACGCGCCAGTCCGTCGCAAAGCTCTGCGCAAGACGCTCTGCGAGGTACACCGAGCGGTGCCGTCCGCCGGTGCAGCCGATTGCAACGGTAAGGTAGCTGCGATTGTCCGCGACGACGTCCGGGAGCCAGCGGCCAAGCAAGCCGCGCACGTCATCGATCAGCCGCCGGACCGGTTCCTGCGCCTCTAGAAATTCGATCACCACCGCATCGCGCCCGGTGAGCGTTCGCATCCCGGGCTCGTAGTACGGATTCGGCAGCATGCGCGAATCGATCACCCAATCGGCGTCGAGCGGAATGCCGTCCCGGTAGGCAAAGGATTCGAAGAGCAACGTCAGGCCGCCGCCGCGGACCCCCAGCAGATCCCGGATCCATCCGCGCAGCGCTTTCGCCTGCAGCCCGCTCGTGTCGATGCGATGCCCGAGGTCGGCGACGCCCGCGAGAACGCTGCGCTCCTGCTCGATCGCCTCGCCGAGCGTGAGGCCGGCGCCGGCGAGCGGATGGCGGCGCCGTGTTTCCGAGTAGCGGCGCAGCAGCGTCGGCGCAGTGGCCTCGAGAAAAAGCACCCGGCAATCGATGCCGCGCGCTTTCAGCGCGGCGACGCGCTCGGTCAGCGACGCGAGCGCGGCGCTTCGTGCATCCACCGCGACCGCGATCCGGTCATGACCCGCACCCGATACGAAGTCGAGCACGTCGTCGAGCAGCAACGCGGGGAGGTTGTCGATGCAGTAGAACCCCGCGTCCTCGAGGACGTCGAGCGCGATGCTCTTGCCCGAGCCGGAAAGCCCGCTGACCAGGATCAGCTGCATGCTAGCGCTGCGGGCTCTTGCCCCCGGGTTTCTCCTGCGACCCTTCCATCTCCTGCTTCTGCCGCAGCATGAATTCGGCCATCGAGTCGACCCCGCGCAGCTGCAGGATGTAGTTGCGCACCGCGGCCTCGACCAGCACCGCAAGGTTGCGGCCTTCGGCGACGGGGATCACGACCTTGCGCACCGTGACGCCGAGGATGTCTTCCGAGAGCTCGGCGAGCGGCAGGCGCTCGCGCGCTTCGCGTACCGTGCCGCTCAGCGGCTTTTCGAGATGGGCGATCAGCTTGAGCTTCATCTTCGGCCGCACGGCGGTCTCGCCGAAGATCGTGCGGATGTTCAGCAGCCCCAGCCCGCGGACTTCGAGAAAATCACGCAGCAACGCCGGGCATCTGCCTTCCAGCGTGCTCGCCGCGAGGCGCGAGATCTCCACTACGTCGTCCGCGACGAGCCCGTGACCGCGACTGATCAGCTCCAGCCCTAATTCGCTCTTGCCGACGCCGGAGTCGCCGGTGATCAGCACGCCGAGACCGAGCACGTCCATCAGGACGCCATGGCGCTCGGCCGTCTCCGCGAGCGCCTTGGCGAGGTAGCGCGTGAGCTTGTCGATGACCCGCGCCGCGGCAGCGGGGCTTGCGAACACCGCCGTCCCGACGCGCTGCGCGACGGTCACCACCTCGGCAAACGGTTCGACCCCGTCGGCGAAGATCACGATCGAAGGACCGCCGGCGATCAATCGCTCCGCGAGGTCGGCGCGCCTCGCAGGCGCTTCCCGGTCGCGGCGCTTCGCCTCGTACGCGCCGATGACCTGGATGCTGTTGGGGTGGGTGAGATTGAGGTGGCCGATCAGCGCTGCGGACGCCGCGGCCTCGCGCTGCACCGAGGCGCCGCTTTCGCGCCCGGCGATCCAGGCAAGCGAGAGCGCCTCGCTGTTCGCCTCATGCAACCGCGTGACGTTGACCTGCCGCATCCGGCTGCCAGGCGGCTACGAGCTGGTGCAGGGCGCCTGCGTCGCTCGCCGCGGCCATCGCGTCGCGCAAGGCGCGGTCGCTGAACAGTTGCGCCAGCTCGGAGAGGATCTGCAGGTGCTTTTCGGTGGCCTGCTCGGGGACCAGGAGAATGAATACCAGGCTGACGGGCTTGCCGTCGGGACCGTCGAACGGGATCGGCTGCGCCAGCCGCGCGAATGCCCCGAGCGCCTCCTTCAGTCCCTTGATGCGCCCGTGCGGAATCGCCACGCCCTGCCCCAGGCCCGTCGATCCGAGACGCTCACGGTCGAACAGGCTGTCGAACACCAGGTTGCGGGCAATGCCGTGATTGTTCTCGAATAACAGCCCCACCTGCTCGAACAGACGCTTCTTGCTGGACACTGCCAGGTCGAGCATGACATTGCCCGGCGGCAGCAGCTTGGCGACGAGGTTCATCGATGCGGAGCGGGAAGCCTCAGAGGGCGCGGATTATAGCGGAAGCCTGCTACCGGCGGCGGCGACGTCCGTGGTGTCTCATTGGCCCTTGTGCTTGATCGCGTCGTGGGGCGGCGAATAGCGCTTGTCCTTGTATTTCAGGACCTGGCGATCGAGCTTGTCGACCAGCAGGTCGATCGCCGCGTACAGGTCGGCGTCCTCGCATTCGCAGTGGATGTCCTTGCCGCGCACGTGCAGCGTCACTTCGGCCTTCTGCCGCAGCTTGTTCACCGAAAGGATCACATGCGCGTCGATTACGTGATCGAAGTGCCGGATTACGCGTCCGAGCTTCGAGTTGACGTACTTGCGGATCGCGGGGGTGACGTCGAACTGGTGGCCGCTGACATTGAGATTCATTCGTCCACTCCTTCCTGGATTGAAGCCGGGCGCTTCCGCCCACGCACCTACAGCGCTCTTCTTTGCCTGACGGGCGGGATCAGCAGAGACTCCCGGTACTTGGCGATCGTGCGCCGCGCGACCACGATCCCCTGCTTGCCGAGGATGCGCGCAAGCTGCGCATCCGAGAGCGGTGCGCGCGCGTCTTCCGCCGCGACCAGCTGGCGGAGCAGTGCGCGGATCGCAGTCGCGGACGCCGCGCCGCCGGTCTCGGTCGCGACGTGACTGCCGAAAAAGTATTTCAGCTCGAAGGTGCCGCGCGGCGTCGCCATGTATTTCTGGGTGGTGACGCGCGAGATGGTGCTCTCGTGCAGTCCGAGCATGTCGGCGATCTCGCGCAGCACCATCGGCCGCATCGCTACTTCGCCGTGATCGAGGAAGTGGCGCTGGCGCTCGACGATGGCCTGCGCGACCCGCAGGATCGTGTCGAAGCGCTGGCGCACGTTCTTGATCAGCCAGCGCGCCTCCTGCAGCTTGGAGGCGAGGCCGGCACCGCTGTTGGCGCGACCCGAAGCGAGCTCGGCATACAGGCGGTTGATCCGCAGCCGCGGCATCGCCTCCGGATTGAGGCTCGCGCGCCACGTGCCGCGGACCTTGCGCACGATCACGTCCGGCACGACGTAGCGCGCCTCGAGTCGCGCAAACACCGCGCCCGGTCGCGGATTCAGGCCCTGGATGATGGTCTGCGCCGTGCGCAGCGCTTCGTCGTCGGCGCCCGTCAGCGTCTTCAGGCGCACGTAGTCGCGCGCCGCGAGCAGGTCGAGATGGTGCTCGACGATGCGCAGCGCGAGCTGCGCGGCCGGATCGTCCGTGCACCTGGGGCGCAGCTGCAGCGCCAGGCATTCACTCGGTCCGCGTGCGCCGATCCCCACGGGCTCCATGTTCTGCAGGTGCCGCAGCGCGATCGCGAGCTCGTCGACTCCCGCCATCGCTTCCGGCGGCAGCAGCAGCGCAATTTCCTCCAGGCTCTGCTTGAGGTATCCGTCCTCGTCCAGCGAATCGATCAACAGCTCGACCATCGTGCGGTCGCGCCCCTGCACATTGAGCAGCGAGAGCTGCTCGTTCAGATGGTCGCGCAGCGTCGGCGCGTCGTGCGCCGAAATGCTGCGGTCGTTGTCGCCGTCGTCCTCGCCTCCCTGCCAGGGCGAGGCGAACTCGGGCGTGATGTCGTCCTGCCGTTCCGGCGCGGGAGCTTCCTCCGCAGCCGGAGCCGTCCCGGCCGGCGCGTGCACGGGCGGCGCCCCGTCCGCTTCGCCCTCATCGCGCTCGAGGATCGGATTCTCTGCGAGCGCCTGCTCGATCTCCTGGTTGAGCTCCACCGTCGAGAGCTGCAGCAGCCGGATGGATTGCTGCAGCTGCGGCGTGAGCGTCAGGTGTTGCGAGAGCCGGAGCTGCAGTGCGGGTTTCACTCGAGTAGAAGGGCGGCCGTCAGTTGAACCGGCGCCGTGGGCGGCTAGAGGCGGAAATTCTCGCCGAGGTACACCCGGCGCACGCTTTCATTATAGACGATTTCATCCGGCCTTCCGGCCGCCAGCACGGCCCCTTCGTTGATGATGTACGCATGATCGCAGATGCCTAGGGTCTCGCGCACATTATGGTCCGTGATGAGGACGCCGATGCCGCGTTCTTTGAGAAACCGGATGATCCGCTGGATATCCAGCACCGCGATCGGGTCGACCCCGGCGAACGGCTCATCGAGCAGGATGAATACGGGCTTGGTGCCGAGCGCCCGGGCGATTTCCAGGCGCCTGCGCTCGCCGCCGGAGAGCGACAGTGCCGTGTGCTTGCGCAGATGGGCGATATTGAGCTCCGTAAGCAGCTCGACCAGGCGCGGCTCGATTTTCTCCGCGGCGAGCCCCTGCAGCTCGAGGACCGCCTGGACGTTCTCCTCCACCGTGAGCTTGCGAAATACCGAGTTTTCCTGCGGCAGGTAGGAAATGCCGAGCCGCGCTCGGCGGTGCACCGGATCGTGGGTGAGCTCCCGGCCGTCGAGGTGGATCGCCCCCGCGTCGGCCGCCACGAGTCCGACGATCATGTAGAAGCAGGTGGTTTTTCCTGCGCCGTTGGGCCCCAGCAGCCCGACCACTTCCCCGCTCGTCACATCGAGCGAGACGTCCTGCACGACGGTGCGCGACTTGTAGCGCTTGCGAAGGTTCTCAACGCGCAACAGGCTCATCGCGCGGGCGGTTTTTCCGGGGCCGGTGGCGATGCAGCGCCGGCTGCGGGCGGCTGGGCGGCGGAGGATGGCGGGGCTTTCGGCTGGATTACGGCACGCACGCGCCCTTCGGTGGCTCCCGGCGCCGCGCCCTTGCCGGGGCTCACCGAAAGGAAGTCCGAACGCTGGTCGAGCAGCACGTAGTCGCCGCGCACCTCGTCCTGGTCACGCGTCACGCGCGCCTTCTCGAACAGCTCGATGCGGTCGTTGCGCTCGTCGATCTCCAGGCGCTGCGCCTCGGCTTCCGTCCACACGCCGGGCCGGCCCTGCGCCGCGTCGGTTTTCTGGCGAAAGCGCACCGGGTTTCCGGTCACGGTTGCGTGCTGGAATCCTTCGGGATCCGTGCGCACGACGATGCGCTCGCCGCGCAGCGTGATCGTTCCCTTCGTAAGGACCACGTTGCCTTCGAAGATGCTGACTTTGCGAGCATCGTCGGCGCTCATGCGGTTCGCCTCGAGCTGCGTGGGCTTGTCGCGATCGGCGCGTTCGGCCGCGACCGGCGGCGCACCGAGCAGCAGCGCGGCAGCCGCGCACGCCGCTGTGGTTCTCCGGTTGACGGGGAGCGTGCTCACCGGCTTGCCGAGGGCTTCTTCTTGACGGGTTCGAACCGGGCGCGCACCTGATCGCGCAGGAATAGCTGCCAGGTTTCGTTGT
Source organism: Burkholderiales bacterium (assembly GCA_036007105.1). Lineage (GTDB taxonomy): Bacteria > Pseudomonadota > Gammaproteobacteria > Burkholderiales > SG8-39 > 2-02-FULL-66-14. Next base: position 11,058 of record DASYPC010000078.1, read on the forward strand.
GATACTCCATTCCGCGCCCTGAAAGCGTTCGCCCCGCCTCGAAAACCTGCACCTCGCGGTCCGTGCGAACCAGCGATCTTGCGCCGATCACGTGCAGAAAGCTCGATTGCATGCGCGCTTCGGAACGACCGCCCCCCGCTTCAC
>DASYPC010000079.1:0-5509 GCA_036007105.1 Burkholderiales bacterium
ATGCGCTGGACTTCTTCGCGGGTCGGTCCGATGAAGCGCCCGCCCGACTTCGCGAGCGAGGTGAACGCGGGCCAGCCGACGCCGGCGCCCCAAAGCGCTTCTGCGCGGCCATCGAGCAGCATCGCCGGGCCGTCCGCAGCCTTCTCGAGCGTGATTTCTTTCACCGAGATCTCGAGCGATTGCAGCACCGTGCGGCCCAGCGCGGTGATCCCAGACGCCTGCGTGCCGAGGACCACCGGTCTGCCCTTGAGGTCCGCGATCGACCGGTGCGGGCTGTCGGCGCGCACCATGAACATCCCCGGCGACGAATACATCGCCGTGACGATGCGCAGCGTCGTACCGGGCTTTGCCAGCGCGGCGGTGGCAATCTCGCCCGCAACGAGGGCGAGATCGACCTTGCCGGACTCGAGCAGCGGCACGTTCTCGGTGCTTCCCTTGGTGTTGCGCGGCTCGATGCGGAGCTGCGGCTCCTGCGCATTCACCATCTCCGCGAATGCGTCACCGAACACCGGGAAGCCGCCGCCCGGCGTCGCCGTGCCGAGCACGAGCGTGAGCACGATCTCCTTCATTGCACGTACTGCGGAGCCTTGGGAATGCTCGCGTGCTGCTCCTTGTCGTGATTGATCCAAAGCTGCGCGCCGGTCTTCTGCGCGTACGCCTTCATCTCGTCGATCGTGCGCCCGCTCTGCGCAACATCGAAGTTGAAACCCGGCACGACGCGGTTGTTCCAGCTGTAGAGCAGATGCACCATGTCGCCCGACAGCATCACCGGCCCGGTCTTCGGCAGGCGCACGACCAGCACTTGGTGACCGGGCGTATGCCCGGGCGCCGCCTTGATCAGCACCGAGCCGTCGCCGAATACGTCATGGTCGCCGTTCAGCTTGACCGTCTTCGCCCCGCGCAGCTTCTCGAAATTCGCGGCGATGAAGTTGAACTTCTGCGGCTCCGGTCCGAACACCGCGTCGTATTCCGGCGTCTGCATGTACAGCGTCGAGGCCGCGAACAAATTGGCGTTGCCAGAATGGTCGCCGTGGCTATGCGACATCGCGAAGTGCTGGATGTCGCCCGGCGCGACGCCGATTTCGCGCAGCGACTCGGCGAGCGGCTTCTTCATGTACGCGGTGAGGATGCCGGTCGGCGCGGTCAGGCCGTTGGGCAGCGCGGCGATCCGGTCCGCATTGCCGGTGTCCCACAGCATCCAGCCTTTCGCGTGCTTGATGAGGTAGCAGTGGTTGCCGAACACATGGGGCTGGCCGACGTTCACGCCCGGAGTCCAGCGCGATACGTCCTTGGCGTGGTTCTCGCCGCAACTGATGACGTACATGCGCTCCACTGCGGGCTGCTGCGCAGGCATCTGCACACAGCCCCCGACGATTGCCGCCGCCGCAAGGACGAGTCTCTTCACGTTTATCCCCCCTTATTGGGAAATCAGATCATCCGAGCGTCGGCATGTTCAAGCCGGGCGCCGGCGTGTCCTGGTGCGGCCAGCGCGTCGTCACCGCCTTGGTGCGCGTGTAGAACTTGATGCTCTCCGTGCCGTGCACGTGCAGATCGCCGAACAGCGAACTCTTCCATCCGCCGAACGAATAGAACGCGACGGGCACGGGAATCGGAACATTCACGCCCACCATGCCGACACTGACCTCGTTCTGGAAGCGGCGCGCCGCGCCGCCGGACTCGGTGAAGATCGCGGTGCCGTTGGCGAACGGATTGTTGTTGACGATGTTGATCGCCTGATCCAGCGTATCCGCGCGCAAGACGACGAGCACCGGCCCGAAGATCTCGTTCCTGTAGATCTCCATCTGCGGCGTGACGTGATCGAAAAGCGTCGTGCCGAGAAAGAACCCCTGCGCCGGAAGCGACGGGCTGCGCCCGTCGAGCACCGCGGTCGCGCCTTCCCGGACGCCCTGCTCCACGTAGCCCGCCACCTTGTCGCGATGCTGCAGGGTGACGAGCGGCCCCATGTCGATGCCTTCCCGGTCTCCCGGACCCACCTTGATCGCCTCGGCTTTCTTCTTGAGGAGCGCCACCAGCGGATCGCCCGCCGCACCGACGGCCACGACCGCGCTGATCGCCATGCAGCGCTCCCCCGCCGAGCCGTACGCGGCGCCGATCAGCGCGTCCGCAGCAAATTCCAGGTCGGCATCCGGCAGCACCACGGCATGGTTCTTCGCACCACCGAGCGCCTGCACGCGCTTGCCGTTCCTCGCGCACGTCTCGTAGATGTATTTCGCGATCGGCGTCGAGCCGACGAACGACACGGCGTGGATGCCGGGGTGGCCGAGAATCGCGTCGACGCATTCCTTGTCGCCGTGCACGACGTTGAAGACGCCGTCCGGGAGGCCCGCTTTCTTCAGCAGCTCGGCCATGCGGATCGAAGCCGACGGATCCTTTTCCGAGGGCTTGAGGATGAACGTATTGCCGCACGCAAGCGCCATCGGGAACATCCAGAGCGGCACCATCACCGGAAAATTGAACGGCGTGATGCCCGCGCACACGCCGACCGGCTGGCGCATCGTGTGCGTGTCGACCTGCGTGCCGACGTTCTCGGAGTGCTCGCCTTTCAGCAGGTGCGGAATGCCGCAGGCGAACTCGACCACTTCCATGCCGCGCTGGATCGAGCCCATCGCGTCGGGCAGCGTCTTGCCGTGCTCCTCGGTGACGATGCGCGCGAGGTCCTTCTGGCTCTCCTCGAGCAGTCGCAGGAAGCGCTGCATCACGCGCGCGCGCCGCATCGCCGGCCAATCGCGCCACTCGGCGAGCGCGCTCGTCGCGGCTTGCACCGCGGAATCGACGAGCCCCGCATCGCAAAAGGGCACCTGCCGGGCCACCTGCCCGGTCGCCGGGTTGTAGACGTCGCCCATCCGGCGAACGGAAGGCACGGCGGTCTTGCCGTTGATCCAGAGCGGAACCGTTTCGAGCTTGAGGTCGACAGGCTTGTTCATGGAAGGACTCCGGCGAAAGCCATCGCATTCTAACGCCCGCCGATAGAATTCGTCGCTCATCAACGAAGAGGAGGTGCCATGGGCGAACCCTTGCAAGCGCTGGATCAAGTCCGAGTCACGGCGATCGATCTGGCGATGAAATTCGGCCCGAAGCTGGTGGTCGCGATCCTCATCCTCGTTGCAGGTTTCGTGGTCGGGCGCTGGGCCGCAAGCGCGGTCGATCGCATGCTCGAGCGCCTCGCGCTCGATGCCCCGGTACGCCGCCTGATCGAGCGAGGCGTGCACGCGCTCGTGGTCGTCCTGTTCGCCATCATGGCGCTGCAGAACCTGGGCGTGGAGCTGCTGCCGCTCATCGCCGGGCTCGGCGTCGCCGGAGCGGGCATCGCGCTCGCCATGCAGGGCGTGCTCGGCAACCTCGTCGCCGGGCTGACGATTCTGTTCACGCGGCCGTTTCGCGTCGGCGACTACATCTCGATCGCGAAAGAGGAAGGCGAGGTGCTCGACATCCGTCTCGCCAGCACGACGCTCGGGCACCCGGACCTGTCGCACGTGGTCATCCCGAACCGCAAGATCGTCGGCGAGATCCTGCACAACTTCGGCAAGCTGCGGCAGCTCGACGTCGCCGTAGGGGTTTCGTACCAGACCGACCTGGGCGCCGCGGTGGGCACGGTACGCGATGTGCTGCAGGCGAACCCGCGCGTGCTCAAGGAGCCGGTAGCCGTCGTCAGCGTAGCGCGGCTCGCGGACTCGTCGGTGCGGATCGGCATCCATCCCTGGGTAAACGTGCCCGACTACGCTCCGGCAACGAGCGAGATCAACCGCGCGGTGCTGGAAGCGTTTCGCGACCGGAGCATCGTGATCCCGATGCCGCAACGCGAGGTGCGCATGCTGGAGGCGGGCGCCTAGCGCATGGCCGGGCCCGTGGTCCCTGCGCGGCTCGCCTTCGCGGCGAGCGGCACGCCGTACTCCGAGGCGTATGGCGATGTCTACCACAGCGCCGAGGGGGGCCCGGGTCAGTCACGGCACGTGTTCATCCGGGGGAACGGCCTGCCGGATCGCTGGCGCGGCAAATCCGCGTTCACGATCCTCGAAACCGGTTTCGGCTTCGGGCTGAATTTCCTCGCGACCTGGCAGGCCTGGCAGGAAGACCCGCAACGCTGCGAGCGGCTCCATTTCGCATCGTTCGAGAAGCATCCATTCACGCGCCATGACCTGGAGCAGCTGCATGCGCGCTACCCGGAGCTCGCTGCGCCTGCCGCCGCACTGCACGCTGCATGGCCGATTCTCGTCCCCGCCGTTCACCGGCTCGAATTCGAATCCGGGCGCGTCGTCCTCACGCTCGCATTTGCCGACGTGCAGGACGCGCTGCGCGATTTCCGCCTCGCTGCGAACGCCGTGTACCTCGACGGCTTTGCGCCGCAGAAGAACGCCCGGATGTGGACGCCCGCGGTGATGAAATCGGTCGCCCGGCTGTGCGCGACGGACGCGACCGCCGCTACGTGGAGCGCAGCGTCCGCCGTTCGCGATGCGCTGCTCGAAGCGGGATTCGAGGTCGAAAAGAAGGCGGGTTTCGCGCGCAAGCGCGAAATGCTTTGCGGACGCATCGACGCCCGGCGCGTGCGCGCAAAACCCGCGCCACGATGGGCGCAGCGGCGCGCGCTCGTGATCGGTGCCGGGATCGCGGGAGCCTCCGTGTGCGAGCGCCTTTCCGCGCGCGGCTGGTCCGTTACGCTGCTCGAGCGGCAGGCAAGGCCGGCCGCGCGCGACGCGCGTCCGGCGGCGGGCGTGTTTCATCCGGTCCTCACGCCGGACGACAGCCTCTTCGCCCGGCTGACGCGCGTGGGGTTCCTTCAGGCGCTCCTGCGCTGGCGTGCGCTGGAAGCCTCGCGGCACAGCCCGGTGTGGGACGAATGCGGGGTGCTGCAGCTTGCGCGGGATGGAAAGGAGGCCAGCGCGCAGCGCGCGGCGCTCGGTTCGCTCGTATGTCCTCCCGAGTACGCACAATATGCGACGCGCGAGCAAGCGAGTGCGCATGCAGGAGTTCCCGTATCCGCGGATGGCCTGTGGTTTCCCACGAGTGGCTGGATGAAGCCCGCGTCGCTCGTCGACGCGCAAATCGCGGCCGCTGGCGAAAGGGTCGAGGCACGATTCGGTTGCGAAGTCGCGAGGATCGCGTTCGAGCGCGGAGAATGGCATGCGTTCGACCAAACGGATGCGCTGCTTGCGCGCGCGCCGGTCGCCGTACTCGCCAACGCAGCCGAGGCGATTCGGCTTGCGCCGTCATCCGCGATCCGGATTCGCAGCGTGCGCGGCCAGCTGACTTTTCTTCCCGAGGCGCGCATCGTCGCGCCGCACGTCGTCGTACTGCGAGGCGGATTCGTGCTGCCGGCAATCCACGGGACTTCGATCGCAGGGGCGACCTACGACTTCGACGACGAGGATCCTTCGCCGCGCATGTCCAGCCACGAAAGCAACCTCGAGCGCTTGAACCACATTCTTCCAGGCGCCGCGTCGGGCATCGATGCTGCGGCGCTCGAAGGCAGCGTGGGGTTTCGCGCGGTATC
>DASYPC010000080.1:0-2611 GCA_036007105.1 Burkholderiales bacterium
CGTACAACCGCGCGGGAAAGTCGTCTCCCGCGCGGGTTGCCAGGTCGCTCTTGTCGAGAGCGCGCATGACTTTCCATCGCCAGGCGAGGACCGGATGGGTGCGCGGATCGACTCGCAGCTCGCGAATGACTCCGGAAGTGGAAGCCTGCGCCCGCGCCCGCAACACCGTGCGCCCGTCGTCCTCGACGAGCGCGTACTCGGTCTGGCGCGCCTGCCGCTCGAATGCAAACTGGCGAAACCCGGCGGGCAGCGGCGCGCCGGGCCTCAAGGCGGAAAAACGCATCGCGTCGATTACGTCTTGCGCACGCGCAGCGCGGGCAGCAAGCACTGCAGCGCACGCCCCGAGAAACGCGCGGCGTCTCACCGCAGGAAACGCCGGCGCGCGCGCAAGCGCCCGAGCCGCGCGTAGTCGTCCGGCCGATCGACGTCCCAGACGACCCGCAGCTCGCGCCAGCGCCAACCCAGCTCGCGCAACCGTACCCGCGTCTGCTGCAGGACCGATTCGCTTCCCCACTCGATTCCCGAGAACAGCCGCGGCGAAACGCGGCGCAGGCCGATCAGCGCGTATCCACCATCCTCGGCCGGTGAAAGTACGGCGTCGGCGCCGCCCCGCAATGCGCGCGCTGCGGCGCGCAGATCGACGACACGCAGGACCGGGCAATCGGTCCCGATCAGCACTACGGCCTTCGCAGTCCGCAACACGCGCTCGCACGCCCGAAGCATGCGCGCGCCGAGGTCCCCGCCTCCCTGCGCGCGCAGCGTGAGCGAATGGCGCCGGGCCAGCGCCGCAAAGACCGCGTGGCGAGCGTGCGGCGCACAATGCAGCTCGACACGCGCGAAGCGCGCCTGCGCAGCAAGACGCACCGTGTCCTCGATCATGCGTGCGTGCAACCGTGCGGCGCCCCGCTCGCCGAGCAGCGGAACGAGGCGCGTCTTCACGCGGCCCGGCTGCGGGGCCTTCGCGAATATGACGAGCGCGGCCTCTTCAAGTCCCGTTCGCGTAGCGCCGCGCAAGGTCTTCGGGCCGCGCACCGAGAAAGTAGGCGAGTCGCAGCCGCCACATCAGAAGGATCGTTCGCAGCACCCCGCGGCGCTCCCAGCCACGGCCCGAGGTCACCACGCGCTGCGGCAGGCAGGCGGGCGGGGAGATCTTCTTCAACCGCGCGCTCAGTGCGACATCCTCCATCAGTGGGATGTCGGAGAATCTCCCTGCGGCTGCGAACACCTCGCGGCGAACGAACATGGCCTGGTCGCCGGTCGCGATGCCACTCAGGCGCGAGCGCCAGTTCATGCAAAAGGCGACCACCGCCAACAGTGGCGATCTGCCTTCTATGCGCACGTCGAAGCGGCCCCAGCCGCGGCCCGCGAGCGCTTCGAGCACCAGCGGCGCGGCGCCCGGGGGAAGGCGAGTGTCGGCGTGCAGAAAGATGAGGGCGTCACCGCTCGCAACCGCCGCGCCGGCATTCATCTGTCGCGCCCGGCCGCGCGGCGCCTGGAGGATCCGGTCGGCAAGCCCGGCGGCGAGCGCAGGCGTGCCGTCCGCGCTGCCTCCGTCGACGACGATCACTTCGTGCCCGCTCGCGCGCAGCGGCGCAAGCGCCTCGAGCGCAGCGACGATTTCCCGCGCCTCGTCGAGGGCCGGAACGATGATCGAGAGCCTCACTTCCTTGCGTCGTTCAGCGTCCAGTCGTAGTCCAGGTGCGAGATCGGCGCCTTGCCGTCGGCGACGAGCTTCTGCTGGTTGGGGTCCTCGGTGAGGAGCTTTGCGTACTTCGCAAAGTATTGCTCGCGCGACTGGATGCCCTGATACCCGCTCGACCAGTCCTCCTTGAACCAGTTGAAGATCATCGATACCTCGAGCTTGCCACCCGCTGCGCGGTTGCGCGTCGCGTCCGACAGGAAGCGCTGCGCCTGCTGCTCGAGCTGCGCGTCCAGACGCTCGGCGACGTAGGCCTCCTCGCGCAGCATCGGGCAGCCGACCGAAGCGCAGTTCACCGCGAAATGCACCCGCGGGTCGTCATAGGCGCCCGGCTTTCGCAGCGTCCCGTGCTCGATTGCGTCGAGCGAGAACTTGCGCCCGAGCAGGACGAAGAATTCGTCCTTGAACGGATTGCCGAACACCTTGCCGAAATCCCAGATCGATTTGAGGTTGGGATAGCGCGTCAGGATTTTCTCGGCCGTGAACGCGTTGTAGGCGTTGATGAGGAAAGCCATGCGCTGGGGCTTCGACCAGCCGTTGAACTCGGCCTCGCTGACTTTCGACAGCGTAGCGAGGTAGGCCTTGAGCGCCTCGCGGTCCTTCATCATCCCGGCATAGTCGAGTTGCGAAGCCTTGCCGCCCGAGGTCAGCACCACGTGTTTCTTCAGCAGCGCGTCCCAGGCCTTGTGGGAGTGGTCGAAGGATTGGGCGGCGGCGTGGAACGGCAGGACGAGAAAGAGCGCGAAAAGAAACAGCTTGCGAAATGTCATGAGAGTCTGCGTCCGTTTGGTTTTCGCTTGATTTGAGATAACGCTTCCATTTGCATCGCTTCCATCTACGCGCGCCGCCACACGTGGAACTTCTCCACCATTCGGAGCTGCCACGGCGACACGTGCGCCTTCTTCCAGACGC
>DASYPC010000081.1:0-7311 GCA_036007105.1 Burkholderiales bacterium
GTGGCCGCCGACGAACGGGAGACAGGCCTGCGCGCGATCCTGAATTTCGGCCATACGTTCGGTCACGCGATCGAGGCCGGACTCGGGTATGGAGAATGGCTGCACGGCGAGGCCGTCGCCGCCGGGATGGTGATGGCTGCGGAGCTCTCGGTGCGCGTGGGTCTGCTCGCGCGAGCAGATGCCGCGCGGGTACGAGCACTCGTTGGTCGCGCGGGCCTTCCGGTCGCAGGGCCCGCGCTTTCACCCGAGCGAATCCTCGAGTTGATGCAGGTCGACAAGAAAGCGGCCGGCGGGCACCTCCGGTTCGTACTTCTTCGGCAGGTGGGAAGCGCGGTCGTTCGCGGGGACATCGACGAGAAATTGGTGCGGGAGACGATCGTGTCCTGCAACGCGACGCCCGTTGTCGCATCGCAATAGGCACGCGCACCGCAAGGCGCTTGTTTCTGCGGGGGCCGGCGGGTATATTCAAAATCCCGCCAAAATATGGTGCAGAGCGGCAAAGCTTTTATAAGAACCATTAGATCATGGACTTAGACCTACACGCTGGGCTCGCTCCGCTCGCCCAAGGCCTGTATGACCCTGCACGCGAGCATGATGCTTGCGGCGTCGGCTTCGTCGCGCACATCAAGGGCCGGAAATCGCATTTGATCGTCGAACAGGGCCTGACGGTCCTGAAGAACCTGACCCATCGCGGCGCGGTCGGCTGGGATCCGAAGCTCTCCGATGGCGCGGGCTGCCTCATCCAGCTTCCAGACCGTTTCTTCCGCGAGGAATTGGCGCGCCAGGATGTTCACTTGCCCGCTTCGGGCCAGTACGGCGTGGGCATGGTGTTCCTGCCGCGCGACCCGGCGTCGCGCTTGGCCTGCGAGTACGAGATCGAACGCGCAATCAAGGACGAGGGCCAGGTGCTGCTGGGTTGGCGTGACGTGCCGGTCGACAACAGCGATCTTGCCGAGCCGGCCCGCAAGCTCGAGCCGGTGGTGCGGCAGGTATTCGTCGGCCGGGGCGCCGGCGTGACGGTGACCGACGCGCTCGAGCGCAAGCTCTACATCATCCGCAAGAGCTCCGGCCATGCGATCCAGGCGCTGAAGCTCGCGCATGGCAAGGAGTTCTACGTACCTTCATTTTCCGCGCGCAGCGTCTGCTACAAGGGAATGCTGCTCGCGTACCAGGTCGGCGAGTACTACCTCGATCTCAAGGACCCGCGCGTCGAATCGGCGCTTGCGCTCGTGCACCAGCGCTTCTCGACGAACACGTTCCCCTCCTGGGACCTCGCGCACCCGTTCCGCATGATCTGCCACAACGGCGAGATCAATACGCTGCGCGGCAACGTCAACTGGATCCGGGCGCGCCAGGGCGCGATTTCGAGTCCGATTCTCGGCGCCGACCTGGCGAAGATCTGGCCGCTGATCTATGACGGCCAGTCGGATTCGGCGTCGTTCGATAACGCGCTCGAGCTGCTCGTGATGGGCGGCTACTCCGTGGCGCACGCGATGATGCTGATGATTCCGGAGGCGTGGGAGAACCACACGCTAATGGATCCGAGCCGGCGCGCGTTCTACGAATACCACGCGGCGATGATGGAGCCCTGGGACGGGCCCGCGTCGATCGCGTTCACCGATGGCCGGCAGATCGGCGCGACGCTCGATCGCAACGGCCTGCGCCCCTCGCGCTACATCGTGACCGACGACGACCTGGTGATCATGGGGTCCGAGTGCGGCTGCCTGCCCGTGCCCGAGGAGCGCATCGTCAAGAAATGGCGCCTGCAGCCGGGGAAGATGTTCCTCGTCGACCTGGAGAAGGGCCGCATCATCGACGACAAGGAGCTGAAGGATTCGCTCGCTTCGGCGAAGCCGTACGCGGAATGGATCGAGCGGATCCGGGTGAAGCTCGACGACGTCGATACCGAGCAGACGCCGCCGCTGCGCTCCGCGGTGCCGCTGCTCGACCGGCAGCAGGCGTTCGCGTACACGCAGGAGGATCTCAGAATCATCATGGAGCCGATCGCCGCCAACGGCGAGGAGCCGATCGGCTCGATGGGCAACGACTCGCCGCTCGCGGTACTGTCGAGCAAGGACAAGACGCTGTCGCATTATTTCAAGCAGTTGTTTGCGCAGGTGACCAACCCCGCGATCGACCCGATTCGCGAAGAGCTGGTCACCTCGCTCGTATCGTTCATCGGTCCGAAGCCGAATCTGCTCGGCATCGACGAGATGAACCCCCCGCTGCGGCTCGAAGTGAGCCAGCCGGTGCTCGACTTCTACGAGATGGAGAAAATCCGCCACATCGATCGCTACACCGGCGGCAAGTTCAGGTCGTTCGAGCTCGACATCACCTATCCCGTCGCCTGGGGCAAGGAGGCGATCGAGGCGCGGCTGGCGTCGCTCGCTGCGCAGGCCGAAGATGCGGTGCGCGCGGGCTACTCGATCATCGTCCTCTCCGATCGCCTGCTGGACGCCGAGCACGTCGCGATCCCGGCGCTGCTTGCGTTGTCGGCGATCCATCAGCATCTGGTCGGCCGCGGCCTGCGCACCAGCAGCGGCCTCGTGGTCGAGACGGGGAGCGCGCGCGAGGTGCATCACTTTGCGCTTCTTGGAGGCTACGGCGCGGAGGCCGTGCACCCGTATCTGGCGCTCGAGACGCTGCTCGGGATGCACGAGGACCGCGCTGCGGGCAGCAAGGCGATCAAGAATTTCGTTAAAGCGATCGGCAAGGGACTGAAGAAGGTCATGTCGAAGATGGGCATCTCGACCTACATGTCCTATACGGGCTCGCAGTGCTTCGAGGCGATCGGCCTGGCGAAGAGCCTGACCGAGAAATATTTCAGCGGCACTGCCTCAAACATCGAGGGGATCGGCCTGTTCGACGTGGCGGAGGAAGCAATCCGGATTCACAAGGCGGCGTTCGGCACCGACCCGGTGCTTGCCACTGCGCTCGACGCCGGCGGCGAGTACGCATTTCGCGTGCGCGGCGAAGAGCACATGTGGACGCCGGATGCGATCGCCAAGCTGCAGCAGGCCACGCGCGCGAACTCCTGGAAGACGTACAAGGAGTACGCGGAGCTCGTCAACGAGCAGGCGCTGCGGCACATGACGTTCAGGGGCCTGTTTGCGTTCCGCTTCGACCGCTGCACGCCGGTGCCGCTCGAGGAAGTCGAGCCCGCCGCCGAGATCGTCAAGCGCTTCTCGACCGGTGCGATGTCGCTCGGCTCGATCTCCACCGAGGCACATACCACGCTCGCGATCGCGATGAACCGTATCGGCGGGCGCTCGAATACCGGGGAAGGCGGCGAGGACCGCAAGCGCTACGCGCCGATTCGCGCCGGCGAATCGCTGATGTCGCGGCTCGGCCGCGACCGCGTGGAGGTCGACATCCCGCTGCAGGAAGGCGACTCTCTGAATTCCAAGATCAAGCAGGTCGCCTCGGGGCGCTTCGGCGTGACGGCGGAGTACCTCGTCAACGCGAAGATGCTGCAGATCAAGATCGCGCAGGGCGCGAAGCCCGGCGAAGGCGGACAGCTCCCCGGGCGCAAGGTCTCGGAGTACATCGCCGAGCTGCGCTATGCGACGCCCGGCGTCGAGCTGATCTCGCCGCCGCCGCACCACGACATCTACTCGATCGAGGATATCGCGCAGCTCATCCATGACCTGAAGAACGCCAACCCGGAAGGTGACGTCTCGGTCAAGCTCGTTTCCGAGATCGGCGTGGGCACGATCGCCGCAGGCGTCGCGAAGGCGAAGTCCGATCACGTGACGATCGCCGGTCACGACGGGGGCACCGGCGCCTCGCCCTGGTCTTCGATCAAGCATGCCGGGACGCCGTGGGAGCTCGGGCTCGCCGAGACGCAGCAGACCCTGGTGCTGAATCGCTTGCGCGGGCGCATCGCAGTGCAGGTCGACGGGCAGATCAAGACCGGGCGCGACGTGGCGATCGGCGCGATCCTCGGCGCGGACGAGTTCGGTTTCGCCACCGCCCCGCTGGTGGTCGAGGGCTGCATCATGATGCGCAAGTGCCACCTCAATACCTGCCCGGTCGGCGTGGCGACGCAGGACCCGGTGCTGCGGCGCAAGTTCGAGGGCAAGCCCGAGCACGTGGTGAATTATTTCTTCTTCGTCGCCGAGGAAGCGCGCGAGCTGATGGCAAAACTCGGCATCCGCAAGCTCGACGAGCTGATCGGCCGCACCGACCTGCTCGACACGAGCCGGGGGATCGAGCACTGGAAAGCGAAGGGGCTCGACTTTTCCAGGATTTTCCACATGCCGAAGATGCCGCCCGAAGTGGCCCTGTACCGGCGCGAGAAGCAGCAGCACGGGCTTGAGAAGGCGCTCGACAACCGGCTGATCGAGCTGGCGCGACCCGCGCTCGAGCGCGGCGAGAAGGTCGCGGTCGACATGCCGATCCGCAACATCAACCGCACGTTCGGCACGATGCTTTCTTCGCGCATTGCCAAGCGCTACGGTCACGAGGGACTGCCGGACGGCACCATCCAGGTGCGGCTCGCCGGTTCCGCGGGGCAGAGCTTCGGTGCCTTTCTCGCGCGCGGTGTCACGCTCGAGTTGATCGGCGATACGAACGACTACTGCGGCAAGGGTCTGTCCGGCGGGCGGATCGCAGTGCAGCCTTCGCCGAAGTTCCGCGGCGAGCCGACCGAGAACATCATCACCGGCAACGTCGTGCTGTACGGTGCGATCGCCGGTGAGGCGTATTTCCGCGGGGTGGCGGGCGAGCGCTTCGCAGTGCGCAATTCCGGTGCGTGGGCGGTCGTCGAGGGCGTCGGCGACCACGGCTGCGAATACATGACCGGCGGCACCGTGGCTGTGCTCGGCGTGACCGGACGCAACTTCGCCGCGGGCATGTCCGGCGGGATCGCCTACGTGTTCGACGCGGACGGCGAATTCGCCAGGCGCTGCAATCAGTCGATGGTCGATCTCGAGCCGCTGCTTACCGAGGTCGAGCAGCAGGCGAAGGTGTCGCGCGATTTCTGGCATCTGGGTCAGAGCGACGAAGCGCTGCTGCGCTCGCTCGTCGAGAATCACGCGAAGTACACCGGCAGCCGGAGAGCGCAGCAGATCCTCGCCGACTGGGCGGCGTACCGCGGCCGCTTCGTGAAAATCTTTCCCAAGGAATACAGGCGCGCACTCGGCGAGCTCGCCGCGGCACACAAGAGAGCCGCGGCCTGATGGGAAAGGTCACCGGCTTTCTCGAGTACGGGCGGGTAGAGGAAACCTACGAAGCGCGGGAGGCGCGCAAGAAGCACTACCGCGAGTTCATCCCGCCGCTCACCGACGAACAAGCGCGTATCCAGGGCGCGCGCTGCATGGACTGCGGCATCCCGTTCTGCATGACCGGCTGCCCGGTCAACAACATCATCCCTGACTTCAACGATCTGGTGTTCCGGCAGGACTGGAAGAACGCGATCGAGACGCTGCACTCGACGAACAACTTTCCCGAGTTCACCGGGCGCATCTGCCCGGCCCCCTGCGAAGAGGCCTGCGTGCTGCGCATCAACGGCGACGCGGTGGGAATCAAGTCGATCGAGCACGCGATCATCGACAAGGCGTGGGAAGAGGGCTGGGTGCAGCCCGCGCCCGCGGAGCACAAGACCGGGCGAAAGGTGGCAGTCGTAGGATCCGGGCCGGCTGGCCTCGCCTGTGCGCAGCAGCTTGCGCGCGCGGGTCATGCAGTGGTGCTGTTCGAGAAGAACGACCGCGTCGGGGGGCTGCTGCGCTATGGCATCCCTGATTTCAAGCTGGAGAAGCGGATCGTCGACCGGCGCCTCGAGCAAATGGCGGCCGAGGGCGTCGAGTTCAAAGTAAACCACGTCATCGCCGATGCGCCGCTTGGCGCCGGCAACGGAGCTGCAACGCGCGTCGAGCCGCGCGACCTGCTTGCCGGGTTCGACGCAGTGGTGCTCACCGGCGGCGCCGAAGCGCCGCGCGACCTGCCGATCCCCGGGCGAGAGCTTCAAGGCATCGAGTTCGCGATGGATTTCCTGCCGTTGCAGAACCGGCGCGTGGCGGGAGACCCCGGCGTGCGCGATCTGTGGGCAACCGGAAAGCATGTCGTCATCATCGGCGGCGGCGATACCGGTTCGGACTGCGTCGGGACTTCCAACCGGCACGGTGCAGCCTCCATCACGCAGTTCGAGCTGCTGCCGATGCCGCCCGACGTCGACCGGAATCCGGTGTGGCCGTACTGGCCGGTGAGGCTGCGGACCTCCTCCTCTCACGAGGAAGGCGTGCAGCGCGACTGGTCCATTGCCACGAAGGCATTCCTCGGCGGCAACGGGCGGGTGCAGTCGCTGAAGGCCGTGCGGCTGGAATGGCAGGACGGGACGATGCGCGAGATCGCAGGCTCGGAGTTCACCATGCCCGCGGATCTCGTGCTGCTGGCGATGGGATTCGTCTCCCCCGTTCAGTCGATCCTCGACGGATTCGGCGTGCAGAAGGATCCGCGCGGCAACGCAAAGGCCACGACCGACGGCGCCGGATGCTATTCGACCAGCGTCGCAAAAGTTTTCGCTGCGGGCGACATGCGCCGCGGCCAGTCGCTTGTGGTCTGGGCGATCCGCGAGGGCCGGCAATGCGCGCGCGCGGTCGACGAGTTCCTGATGGGCCATTCGGAGTTGCCGCGCTAGAAGCGGCCCCCCTTGGCGACCGAGCGGGCGAACGCCTTCACGCTTGCGCAGGAAGAGCTGAGCGCGATCGCGGCGCACGGGGTGGTGCGCAACTACCCGAAGCAGGCCGTCATCCTCAGCGAGGGCGATTCGAGCGATTCGCTCTACATCGTGCTCGAGGGCCGCGTGAAGGCCTACGTGGCCGATGCGGCCGGCCACGAGGTGGTGCTTTCGACAATGGGTCCCGGCGAATACTTCGGCGAAATGGCGCTCGATCGCCGGCCGCGCTCTGCATCGATCATGACGCTTGCGCCGAGCCGGTTTCTGATCGTGCCGGGCGACGAGTTTCGCGCGTTTGTCACCGACCACCCGCCGTTCGCGCTGAGCCTGGTCGAAAAGCTGATCCACCGCGTGCGGGCGCTCACCGAGAACGTGAAAAGCCTTGCGTTCATGGACGTTTACGGTCGCGTGGCGCGGCTGCTGCTCGAGCTCGCCGAGGAACGCGACGGGAGGCTGGTGATCGACGAACGCCTCACGCAACAGGACATTGCCAGCCGCGTGGGCGCGTCGCGCGAAATGGTCAGCCGCATCCTCAAGGACCTGAGTCTGTGCGGCTGCATTACCCACTCGCGCTCAGGGATCGTGCTGCACCGCAAACTCCCGGCTCGCTGGTAGCGACCGACGCCGCCGCCCGA
>DASYPC010000082.1:0-3989 GCA_036007105.1 Burkholderiales bacterium
GCTTCGGCTATGCGGCCGTGATCCACCAGAAGCCTTCGGGCTATTCGTTCCTTCCCGAGTTCGCCGGCTGCTCGTGCGACCAGGTGTCGATCGAGGCGGCGCAGCCGAACCTGGACTGCGCGGTGCTCGCCTCGCTGGCGCAGAAGAAAATCATGGTCGGTTGCCTCGACCTGAACGACCTCGCCATCGAGACCCCGCAGGTCGTGGTCGAGCGCATCCGGCGCGCGCTCGCGTTCGTGGCGAAGGAGCGCGTGATGCTCGCGCCGGACTGCGGCATGAAATACCTGCCGCACGACGTCGCGCAGGAAAAGCTCCGCGCGATGGTCGAGGCTGCGCGGATCCTGCGGCGTGAATATGGAGAAAAACGATGACGACTCACTCGCTGGGCGCAGTCCGGGCCGAACTTGCACCGACCGGAGCCTTGCGCGCCGGCCTGAACCGCTCGAATTTCCTGCTCGTCGCCAAGGACTCGCCGGCGGCGGACCCGCGCGGCGTTGCTGTAGACATGGCGCGCGAATTGGCGCGGCGGCTCGACGTCGCGGTCGCGTTCCTCAACTTCGCATCGCCGGGAAAAATGGCCGATGCAGTAAAGACTTGGGACGTCGCGTTCCTCGGCGCCGAGCCGGCGCGCGCGGGCGAGATCGATTTCACGCCAGCGTATGTCGAGATCGAGGCGACGTACCTCGTGCCGGCCGGCTCGACTCTGAAGAGCATCGACGAAGTCGATCGCGCCGGCGTTCGGATCTCGGTTTCGAACCGCAGCGCCTACGACCTCTACCTCAGCCGCGCGCTGCAGCATGCCGAGCTGGTGCGCTCGGACGGGCTCGACGCCTCGTTCGACCGCTTCGTCGCCGACAAGCTCGACGCGCTTGCGGGCCTGCGCCCGAGGCTGATCCTCGATGTCGGGAGGGTTCCGGGCGCGCGCATCCTCGAGGGGCGGTTCACCGCGATCCAGCAGGCCATCGGCACGCCGAAGGGGCGCCCGGCGGGTGCGCAATACTTGCGCGAATTCGTCGCGCAGGTGAAGGCCTCCGGGTTTGTCGCCGAGCTGATCGAGCGCCACGGCGCGCGCGGCTTGTCGGTCGCGCCGAAGCCATAGCGCATGCTGAACACGGCGCCGCTCACCGACATCAGCCATGTGATCCAGCTGGCGATCGCGCCGGTGTTCCTGCTGACCGCGATTGCGACGATCCTCAACGTGCTCGCCGGCAGGCTCGGCCGCGCGGTCGACCGGCGACGCGTACTCGCCGCGGCGCTGCTGAACCTGGACGGCGACATCAGCACGCTGGCGAAGCAGGAGCTTTTCTACGAAATGCGGCGCATCAAGCTCATCTACGTCGCGATCTCGATGGCCGTGTTTTCGGCCCTGCTGGTGGCGGCACTGATCTCGCTGGCTTTCATCGATCCCTTCGTGCAGCTGGATTTCACCAAGCTCATCGCGGTCCTGTTCATCCTGGCGATGGTGGCCCTGGTCGCGAGTCTGGCGATCCTGCTGCGCGAGATCTTCTACGCGGTGAACAGCCCGCGCGCGCCAGTGGCCTGATGCTTCACAGCACTTTATGGAACGTCTACAGTCTAAAGTGAGTCGCTGAGGAGCGTCGCCATGGCCGACCTGTTCGAGAATCCGATGGGGCTGATGGGGTTCGAGTTCGTCGAATTCGCATCGCCGACCCCGGATGTGCTGGAGCCGGTATTCGAGAAGCTCGGCTTTCGCAAGGTTGCGCTGCACCGCTCGAAGAAGGTCGCGCTCTTCCGCCAGGGCGACATCAACTTCATCGTCAACAACGAGTCGCAGGGCCAAGCGCACTACTTCGCCGCGGAGCACGGGCCTTCCGCGTCCGGCATGGCGTTCCGCGTCAAGGATTCGCACAAAGCGTATTCGCGCGCGCTCGAGCTCGGCGCGCAGCCGGTCGAGATGCCGACCGGGCCGATGGAGCTGCGCCTGCCCGCTGTCAAGGGCATCGGCGGCGCGCCGCTCTACCTGATCGACCGGTTCGAGGAAGGCCGGTCGATCTACGACATCGACTTCGAATTCATCGCAGGCGTCGAGCGCCACCCGCGCGGCCACGGCCTCAAGGTGATCGATCACCTGACGCACAACGTCTATCGCGGCCGGATGAGCTACTGGGCCGGCTTCTACGAGAAGATCTTCGGCTTCCGGCAGATGCGCTACTTCGACATCAAGGGCGAATACACCGGCCTCACGTCGCGGGCGATGACCGCGCCCGACGGCAGGATCCGCATCCCGCTGAACGAGGAAGCATCCGGAACGACCGGGCAGATCGAAGAGTTCCTGATGAAGTTCAACGGCGAGGGGATCCAGCACATCGCGCTGCTCTGCGACGACCTGCCCGCGAGCGTCGACCGCCTGAAAAGTGCGGGAATTCCGCTGATGAGCGCTCCGCCCGCGACCTACTACCGGATGCTCGACGAGCGCTTGCCGGGGCACGGCGAGAACGTGCCCGAGCTGCAATCGCGCGGCATCCTGCTCGACGGCACGACCGACAAGGGGGCCCGGCGGCTGCTGCTGCAGATCTTCTCGCAGACGCTGCTCGGCCCGGTGTTCTTCGAATTCATCCAGCGCAAGGGCGACGAAGGGTTCGGCGAGGGGAACTTCAAGGCGCTGTTCGAGTCGCTTGAACGTGACCAGATCGAACGCGGTGTGATCAAGGCCGCGTGACCATGCAGTCCCCGGAAGCCTCGAAGCACGGAGCCGCCGCGGGCGAGGCGGGACGGCCGGCGCGACCCGACTGGACGATCGACCAGGGCTGGGAGAACTACACTGCGGCCGAGCACGCGGTGTGGAGAACGCTGTTCAACCGCCAGACGAAGCTCCTTCCGGGTCGGGCGTGCGACGAATTCGTGCAGGGCATGCGCGCGCTGCCGATCGGTGCGGACCGAATTCCGGACTTCCGGCACCTGAATGAAGTGCTCTCGAAGCGCACTCGCTGGCAAGTGGTCGCAGTACCGGGCCTCGTGCCGGACGAAATATTCTTCGAGCACCTGGCCAACCGGCGCTTTCCCGCCGGGCAGTTCATCCGCAAGGCCGGGCAGCTCGATTACCTCGAAGAGCCGGACGTGTTCCACGACGTTTTCGGCCATGTGCCGATGCTGATGAACCCGGTCATCGCCGATTACATCCAGGCGTACGGGATCGGCGGGCTGCGCGCGCAGAAGCTCGGCGTGCTGCAGCACCTTGCGCGCGTATACTGGTACACGGTCGAGTTCGGCCTGGTGCTGCAGCCCGACGGCCTGCGCATCTACGGCTCGGGAATCGCGTCCTCGTATACAGAGAGCGTGTTCGCGCTCGACGATCCGTCGCCGAACCGGCTGCGCTTCGAGCTCGAGCGCGTGATGCGCACCCGCTATCGCATCGACGACTTCCAGGAGACGTACTTCGTGATCGGCGACTTCGACGAGCTGCTCGAGCTCGCCCGGATCGATTTCGCGCCGATCTACGAGCGCGTAAGGAACCAGCCCGATCTCGGACCGGGCGACGTGCTTCCAGGCGATCGGGTGATTTCCCGGGGCACGGGCGCCTATCACGCCACCCGGCGCGCGCACTGAGCGATGGAATTCCAGGACCGGACGGTCGTGATCACGGGCGCGGCCGGAAACCTGGGCCGCGCGGTTGCGGACGCGTTCGCCGGACGCGGCGCAAACCTGGTGCTCGTCGACCTGAAGAACGAGGCGTTGCAGAGAGTCTTCGGCGCAGGCGATTCGCGACGCCTGCTGGCAGCGGCCAACCTGCTCGATCAGGCGCAGCTCGATGCGATGGCGATGCAGGCGGTGGAGCGCTTCGGACGAATCGATGTGCTGGCAAACCTCGCCGGCGGCTTCCGCATGGGCGAGCCGGTCCATGCAACGTCGGACACGACCTGGAAGTTCCTGATCGACATCAACGCCGGCACGCTGCTGCATGCGGTGCGCGCCGTCGTGCCGCGGATGCTCGCGCAGGGCGGCGGGCGGATCGTCAACGTCGGTGCGTA
>DASYPC010000083.1:0-10541 GCA_036007105.1 Burkholderiales bacterium
CGCGCTCAGTGCTGGCCTGTGCGATACCGTCCTCGTTACGTACGGTTCCAATCAGCGCACCGGTGTGGGTCGTGCGGAAGCTGGCAAGTTCAAGGCGGCTCTCGATCCGCAGCCGTTCGAAAGGCCTTACCAGCCGTTCAATCCCCTCACCTCCTACGCGCTGGCCGCTGCGCGCCACATGCATCAGTACGGGACCACGCGGGAACAGCTTGCGGAAGTCGCGGTCGCCGCGCGCAAATGGGCCCGGCTCAATCCGGAAGCGTTCTCGCGCGGCCCGCTGACGATCGAGGACGTGCTCGGCTCGCGCATGGTGAGCGATCCGCTTACGGTACGCGACAGCTGCCTCGTCACCGACGGCGGTGGCGCCTATGTGATGGTGCGCGCCGATCGCGCGAAGGACTTCCCGAAGAAGCCTGCCTACCTGCTCGGCGCCGGCGCGGCGCACTGGCACCGGCAGATTTCCTGCATGCCCGATCTCACGGTGACCGCCGCTTCCGAGTCGGGGCAGCGCGCCTTTGCAATGGCGAAGCTCGGTCCTGCGGACGTCGATGTGCTTGCGCTCTACGACGCCTTCACGATCAACACCATCCTTTTTCTCGAAGACCTGGGCTTCTGCCCGAAGGGAGAAGGCGGAGCGTTCGTGTCAGGCGGCCGTATCGCTCCGGGTGGCGAGCTACCCGTCAATACGAACGGCGGCGGGCTCTCGTGCGTGCACCCGGGCATGTACGGGATCTTCCTGCTGGTGGAAGCAGTGCGACAATTACGGGGCGACACCGGCGAGCGACAGGTGAAAAACGCGAAAGTGGCGCTCGCGCATGGCAACGGCGGCGTGCTTTCCAGCCAGATCACCGCGTTGCTGGGTACCGAGGAGACGTTATGAGTGACCCTTCCTTCAGGGAATAGGACCATGCTCCAGGGCAAAGTAGTGGTGGTGACCGGCGCGGGCGGCGGAATCGGGCGCGATTTTGCGCATGCCATGGCTGCCAGGGGTGCGAAGGTCGTCGTGAACGACATCGGCTCCTCGGTCTCGGGCGAAGGCAAGGACGCCGGCCCCGCGCAGAAGGTCGTCGACGAGATCAAGGCGAAAGGCGGCACCGCGGTCGCCAACACCGACAGCGTCGCGGACTGGGAGGCGGCGAACCGCATCGTCAAGACCGCGATCGACACGTTCGGCCGCATCGACGTGGTCGTCAACAACGCCGGCATCCTGCGCGACCGCTTCTTCTTCAACCTGTCGCCTGAAGATTGGAAGGCGGTCATCGACGTGCACCTGAACGGCACCTTCTACGTCTCGAGAGCCGCTGCGACCTATTTCAAGAGCCAGAGCTCGGGCCGCTACATCAACATGACTTCGACTTCCGGCCTGGTCGGGAATTTCGGCCAGGCGAACTACGCCGCCGCGAAGCTCGGCATTGCAGCGCTGTCCAAGTCGATGGCGCTCGACATGGCGAAGTACAAGGTGACCTCCAACTGCATCTCGCCGTTCGCCTGGAGCCGCATGATCGGCACCATTCCTGCCGATACGCCGGAGCAGCAGGCGCGGCTGGAGAAGATCAAGCGGATGGAAACCGCCAAGATCGCGCCGCTCGCCGTCTATCTGGCGAGCGATGCCTCGCAGGACGTGACCGGGCAGATCTTCGCGGTCCGGGCGAACGAGATTTTCCTGATGTCGCAGAGCCGGCCGCTGCGCTCGGTGCATCGAGCCGAAGGCTGGACGCCCGAGACGATCGCAGAGCAGGCGATCCCTGCGATGCGCGCGCACTTCTACGCGCTCGACCGCTCGCAGGACGTATTCTCCTGGGATCCGATCTGAGCGGCGCTCGACGATGCTGATCCGCTTCTGGGGTACGCGCGGTTCCCTGCCGGTGGCGCTCACCACGCGAGCGCTGCAGGCGAAGCTCGTCCTGGCGCTCGTCGCGGCATCGGGTAAAAAGCTCGACACTCAGCAAAAGGCGTGGCGTTTCATAGAGAATGAGCTGGAGTTTTCCGTTTCCCACACGTTCGGCGGCCACTCGCCCTGCGTGCAGATCGATTGCGGCGGCGAAGAGTACGTGCTGTGCGATCTCGGCAGCGGAGCACGCCCGTTCGGCAACACGGTGATCGCCACGCGCGGCGCGCAGACGCCGGCCACGTACCACGTCTTCATGTCCCATGTGCACTGGGATCACATCATGGGATTCCCGCTGTTCTCCCCCGCCTATATCCCCGGCAACCGCATTCGCATCTACGGCTGTCACGACGTGCTCGAAGCGGCGTTCCGCAGGCAGCACGGCGCGCCGAGCTTTCCGGTGGAGTTCGACCAGCTTGCGGCGCAAATCGAGTTCATCCGGCTCGAGCCGGGACGGCGTTACGAGGTCGCCGGGCTGAGCGTGCGCGCGATGCTGCAATCACACTCGGGCGACTCCTACGGCTACCGCTTCGAGCACGGCGGCAAGTCAGTCGTCTACTCGACCGATTCCGAGCACAAGCTCGAGGACCAGAAGGCCACCAATGCGTTCGTCGATTTTTTCCGCAATGCCGATCTCGTCATCTTCGACGCGATGTACGCGCTCGCCGATGCGGTCTCGGTGAAGGCCGACTGGGGACATTCGAGCAACATCGTCGGCGTCGAGCTGTGCCAGACGGCCGGCGCGCGCAGGCTGGCCCTGTTTCATCACGAGCCGATGTACAGCGACAACCGCATCTACAAGATTTGGCGCGACACCCGACGGCTCGAGGAGCTGACGCGGGCCGGCGCGCCGCTGGAAGTCCTCGCCGCCTACGACGGCCTGGAGGTCTCGCTGTAGCGCCTCAGCGCAGCGCCGCGATGCCCTCGGCGCGCGACGGGGCTATCGTGAAGAGCTTGAGGAATCCGGCGATCGAAAAGAGCTCGAGCGCCTTCGCGCTCAGCCCGCACAGGGCGAGCCGGCCGCCGCTTTCGCCCGCCTGCTTCGAGGCGAGAAAGAGCACCCGAAAGCCGGCGCTGCTGATGTATTCGAGCCGGCCGAAGTCGATCAGCACCTTGCGCGGCGGTGTCGAGAGGATCGACGTGAGCCTGGCGCCGAGATCCGGCGAAGTCACGCTGTCGACCCTCCCCACCACCTCGAGCACCGTGACGTCGTTGTCCTTCCGCTCACTCAGTTCCATGGATTCCTTCCTTCGTTGCGGGCTGCAGCAGCATCTTCATTACGAGGCGATTCCGGCCGGCAACCCTTGCGTACCCGACCTCGGCCATGAGGGCGCGCACGATATGGATCCCCAGGCCGCCGACTTTGCGCTCTTCGAGCGGTGCGTCCACGTCCACCGGGCCCGCCGCGCAAGGATCGAACGGCTGCCCGTCGTCCTCGATCTCGGCCACCAGCATCCCGTTCGATACGCTCAGGCGGATCCGGATCTCATGGATCGCGTCGTCGGTGTAGCCGTACTTGATGATGTTGCTCAGCATCTCATCGAGCGCGACGTTCATGCCGAAGACAACGTCCGCCGAGAGCCCCTGCCGTTCCGCAAGCTGCGCAACCAGCTCCGGCATGCGCGAGAGGTCGCGGATCTTGTTCAGAATCGACGTTTCGATCACGGTCACGATCCGGAAGCTCCGGCTTGTCCCCGACGGCCGATGCTATTGGGAAACTCGGGGCTTCGCAACACGCCGGGTACGATTCATCATCGCGTCCAGCACCTCGCTCTATAATCAGCGTGGAGCCTTCGCGTGGTGCATTTCGCTGCCCTTCTGCTCGTCGCTTTCCTGGTCTGCCTGCCAACGCTCGCGGTTGCGCAGGCATTTCCGGCGAAGCCGGTGAAATGGATCGTGCCCTTCCCGCCCGGCGGCCCGACCGACTCGTTCTCCCGGCCGGTAGCGCAGAAGCTTTCCGAGCTGCTCGGCCAGCCGGTGGTGGTAGAGAACATCGCGGGCGCCGGCGCGGCGATCGGCACCGACCGGCTCGCCAAATCCGCACCCGATGGCTACACCGTCGCGCTCGCGACCACCGGCACGCACTCGATCAACCCGCACCTGTATGGCGCGCGGCTGCAGTACGACGCGCTCAAGGATTTCACGCCGCTCACGCTCGCAGTGAAATACACCAACGTGCTCGTCGTCCATCCAGCGGTGCCGGCCGCAAACGTTGGCGAGCTGGTCGCGTATGCCAAGGCAAACCCCGGGAAGGTCACGTTCGGCTCCGCGGGCAACGGGTCGTCCAATCATCTGTCCGGAGAGGTACTGAAGTACGTGACCAGCGCGCCGATGCAGCACGTGCCATACCGCGGCAGCGCGCCCGCGCTCACCGACGTGGTGTCCGGAAATCTGACCTTCATGTTCGACATCCTCGTGACCTCGATGCCGCAGATGCGCGCAGGCCGCGTGCGTGCGCTCGCAGTCACGAGCACAACCCGATCGCCTCATGCGCCCGACGTTCCGACGATGGCGGAGTCCGGAATCAAGGGCTACAGCGAAGCCGGCAGCGACCTGTGGTTCGGCATCGTCGCGCCCGCCGGCTTGCCCAAGCCGATCGCGGCGAAGCTGAACGAGAAGCTCATCGAAACGATGCGCTCGCCCGAGATCCGCCAGCGGATCAGCGCGCAGATGTTTGAGCTGTGGACCAGCACGCCCGAGGAGTTCTCGCGCGTCATCCGGACCGACTACGAGAAATGGGGACGGATCGTGAAAGCCTCCGGCGCCAAGGTCGACTGAGATCATGAAGTCGGAGCTGGTTCCTCCCGCGCAGGCGCTCCCCGACAGCCGCGGCGTCAATCTGTATCAGGCGGATCCGTCATTCGCCGCGCTGCTGGGCCTGTACCTGGCCCCCGAGCTGCAGCGGCACCTGGCGCCGCACCTGGATCGCCTCGGAGCACTGGCAGGAAGCGAGCTGGACATTCTCGCGGCGAGCGCCGACCGCAATCCGCCCGAGCTGCATCACCGCACACGCGCGGGCGAGGAGCGCCAATGGATCGAAAAGCATCCGGCGTACCGGCGCCTCGAAGAAGTAGCGTTTTCCGAGTACGGCCTCGCGGCAATGTCGCATCGCGGCGGCGTGCTCGGTTGGCCGCACCCGCTTCCGCCCGCGGCGAAGTATGCGATGAGCTATCTGTACGTGCAGGCCGAATTCGGCGTGTGCTGCCCGCTCTCGATGACCGATTCGCTGACGCGCACGCTGCGCAAGTTCGGCGATCCGGCGCTCGTCGCGCGCTACCTTCCCGGTCTTACCGCGCAGGACTTCGACACGCTGACGCAAGGGTCGATGTTCATGACCGAGCAAGGCGCGGGATCGGATGTCGGTGGCGTGACCACTCGCGCGGTGAAGGACGGCGATACCTGGCGGCTGCACGGCGACAAGTGGTTCTGCTCCAACGCCGATGCGGGCTTGGCGATGGTGCTGGCCCGGCCGGACGGCGCACCGGCCGGAACCAAGGGACTTGCCCTCTTTCTGTTGCCGCGGGTGCTGCCCGACGGCACGGCAAACAACTACCGGATCGTGCGGCTCAAGGACAAGCTCGGGACGCGCGACATGGCGAGCGGCGAGATCGTGCTCGAGGGCGCGCGCGCATTCCTTGTAGGCGATCCGGCTCGCGGCTTCGTGCAGATGACCGACATGATCAACATGTCGAGGTTGAGCAACGGCATGCGCGCGGCCGGGATGATGCGGCGCTCGCTGACCGAGGCGCTGTTCATCGCGCGCCACCGCGTCGCGTTCGGCAGGCTGCTCGTCGAGCTGCCGCTGATGCGCCGGCAATTGCTGAAGATCATGCTCGCCGCGGAAGCGGCGCGCTCCGTCGTGCTGTATGCGGCGGCGGAGCTCGAAAAGAGCGATGCGGGCGATGACCTGGCGCGCCGCAAGGTGCGCATCCTCACGCCGCTCCTCAAGTTTCGCGCGTGCCGCGATGCACGGCGCGCGACGGGCGACGCGATGGAGGTGCGCGGCGGCTGCGGCTACATCGAGGAATGGTCGGACCCGCGCCTCGTTCGCGACGCGCACCTCGGCTCGATCTGGGAAGGCACCTCGAACGTCGTGGCGCTCGACGTGATGCGCGCGATCCGGCGCGAGGGCGCACTCGAAGCACTGCAACCTGCACTGGAAGCGATGGCGCCCGAGGGTGCGTTTGGCAACGCGTTGCGGGCTGGGATCGGACGTGCCGCGGCATTCGCGGCGAAGATCGCGCGCGATCGCGACGATGCCCATGCGCGGCAGGCTGCGACCGGTCTCTACTACGCCGCCGCGGCGGCAGTACTTGCAAGCGAAGGCTCACGCCTCGCTGTGACTGGCGATGCCCGACGGCTGCTTCTTTCCGCGCTCGCGCTCGAGCATCGCCTGCAGCCGCGCGACCCACTCCATCCCGCGTCAACGGAAGATCGGTACGCAGACTTGCTGCTGCTGGAGACACCGGTTGCGCTGAGTCAGGTGAATCAACTGGTTAAAAAATAGGGACGTACCTCAGTCATGGCCGGACCGCTCTCTCACATCCGCGTACTCGACCTGTCGCGCGTCCTCGCGGGGCCCTGGGCGGCGCAGAACCTGGGCGACCTCGGCGCCGAGGTGATCAAGGTCGAACGCCCCGGCGCCGGAGACGACACCCGCGGCTGGGGACCGCCGTTCCTGAAGGACGGTGCCGGCAAGGACACGACGGAAGCCGCGTACTACGCCTCGGTCAACCGGAACAAGAAATCCATCACGCTCGATCTCTCCAAGCCTGAAGGGCAGCAGATCGCGCGCGAGATCGCGGCAAAGAGCGCGGTGCTGATCGAGAACTACAAGGTCGGTACGCTGAAGCGCTACGGCCTGGGTTACGACGACCTGAAGAAAGCGAATCCCGGTCTCGTGTATTGCTCGGTGACCGGCTTCGGACAGGACGGCCCCTACGCGCCGCGTCCCGGCTACGATTTCATCTTCCAGGGCATGGGCGGCCTGATGTCGATCACCGGCGAGCGCGACGGCCAGCCCGGCGCCGGACCGCAGAAGGTCGGCATCGCGATCACCGACGTGCTCACCGGCATGTACGCAAGCGTCGCGATCTGCGCTGCGCTGACCCACCGCGAGCGTACCGGCGAGGGCCAGTACATCGATTGCGCGCTGCTCGACACCATCGTCGCCTTCAACGCCAACCAGATCGTCAGCTACTTCTGCTCCGGCAGGATCCCGATGCGCTACGGCAACGCCCACGCGCAGGTCGTGCCGTACGAAGTCTTCCCGACCGCCGACGGCCACATCATTCTCGCGATCGGCAACGACGGCCAGTTCCAGCGGTTCTGCGAGGTCGCCGGTTGCGCCGAGCTTGCCGAGGAGCCCCGCTTCAAGACCAATTCGCAGCGCATCGTGCATCGCGCCGAGCTGATCCCGCTGATCGCCGAGGTCATGCGCACGCGCTCCAAGCAGGAATGGATCGAGGTGCTCGAGGCGGCGACCGTCCCGTGCGGTCCCATCAACAACATGAAGGAAGTATTCGAAGACCTGCAGGTGCGGCATCGCGCCCTGCGGGTCGACATTCCCCATCCGCTCGGCGGCACCGCGCCCGTGGTCGCAAACCCGATGCGATTCTCCGGGACGCCGGTCGAATACCGCCTCGCCCCGCCTTTGCTCGGGCAGCACAACAACGAAATCTATCGCGGCTTGCTCGGCAAGTCCGAGGCGGAAATCGCGCAGCTCAAGTCGGCCGGAATCCTCTGACGCTGCAGATTCTGCTCGCCGATTCGATCGACCCTGCGGGGGAGCGACTGCTCGCCGGGCGCGGCGCGACGGTCGTGCTTGCGCCGGACGGCAATGCCGGCACGATCCGTGCATTGGCGCGCGAGGCCGATGCGATCATCACGCGCAGCCGCCTCCCCGACGACATCTTCGACGTGGCGCCGCGAGTGCGCGCGGTGGCGATCCACGGCACCGGGACCGATCTCGTCCCGCTCGCCTCGGCCAACGAACACGCGGTCGCGGTCGCAAACCAGCCCGGCGGCAACGCGCAATCGGTAGCCGAGTACTGCGCGATGGCGATGCTGATGCTCGCGCGCAATGTCGCCACGATCACCACGTCGCTGCGCAGCGAGCCGTGGGATCAGGTGCGCGCGCTCGGCGCACAGGCACGCGAAGTCGCGGGCCTCACCGCCGGCATCGTGGGCGTGGGCGAGATCGGTCGCAGACTCGCGCTGATCATGCAGCGTGGCTTCGGCATGCGCGTCCTCGGGCACCA
The DNA here is from genome assembly GCA_036007105.1 of Burkholderiales bacterium. Taxonomy (GTDB): domain Bacteria; phylum Pseudomonadota; class Gammaproteobacteria; order Burkholderiales; family SG8-39; genus 2-02-FULL-66-14. The sequence continues at coordinate 8,149 of DASYPC010000083.1, forward strand.
GCGCCGGATCGATCGCCTGCCGCCGGAGGTGGGGCCCGCGTCGCTGGATGAACTCGTCGCGCAGGCGGATTTCATCGTGCTCGCGTGCCCTCTGACGCGCGAGACGCATCACCTGTTCGACCGCGTGCGAATCGCGGCGATGAAGCCGGGCGCATGGCTAATCAACGTCGGGCGCGGCCCGGTGGTCGAGGAAGAGGCGCTCATCGAAGCACTGCGCGCACGGCGCATCGCCGGCGCGATGCTCGATGTCTACGAGCACTACCGCCTCGAGCCGGGTCATCCGCTGTTCGCGCTTGACAACGCAGTGCTCACGCCGCATCTTGCCGGCATGACGCGCGACTCGCGTGGCCGCGTGAGCGTGCGCGCCGCGGAAGATACGCTGCGCATGCTGGCCGGCGAAGCGCCGCGTCATCTCGTCAATCCCGAAGCGTGGGACCGGTTTCGTGAGCGCAGACCTCAGGATCGTTGACGTCAAGGCCTACCCGACCTCGTTCCCGGTTGCTGCGGAGAACCGGGTCGCGCTCGGCATCGGCACCGCGATCAAGCGCGATGCGGTAGTTGTGAAAGTCATCACGGCGGGCGGGTTGGTCGGCTGGGGCGAGTCGCACCACGGGCGCGCGCACACCGCGGTGGCGAAACTCATCGAAACCACGCTGCGCCAGCTCGTCGTCGGCATGGACGCCGCGGACGTGGTCGGCGTCTGGGCGAAGATCTACAAGATGCAGCTCGGCAGCCACGGGATGGGCGCAGGGACGTGCCTGGCGATGAGTGGCATCGATCTCGCGCTCTGGGACGTCCGCGGCCAGGCCGCCGGCCTGCCGCTTTGCAGTTTGCTCGGCGGCGCCCGTAAGCCCGTGCCCGCCTACGCAGGCGGCGTGTCGCTCGGATACCAGGAGCCTGCAAAGCTCGTCGATGAAGCGCGCAAGAGCGTCGAGGCGGGCTACAAGGCCGTGAAACTGCGCGTGGGCGATACGCCGCAACGCGATCTGGAGCGCATTCGCGCGGTGCGCAAGGCATTCGGCGACGAGCTGGTGATCCTCACCGACGCCAATACGGGCTATAGCGTCGCCGATGCGCGCGCCGCGATGCCCGCGATGGACGAGCTGCGCGTCGGCTGGCTCGAGGAGCCGTTCCCTGCGCACGACTACCGCAGCTACCGCATGGCCGCCGGCTTCGGCCGCACGCCCCTCGCCGCAGGCGAGAATCACTTCACGCGGTTCGAATTCAACCGCGTGCTCGAGGACGGCTCGATCTCCATCCTGCAGCCGGACCTGTCGAAGACCGGCGGAATCACCGAAGCGCTTCGGATTGCGGCGATGGCGTCGGCGTACAAGCTGCCGATCCATCCCCACAGCTCGATGACCGGCCTGAATCACGCCGCCTCGATTCACTTTCTCGCGGCGATCGACAACGGCGGATACTTCGAGGGCGACGTCTCGAGGGCGAACAAGTTCAGGGACGAGCTGTGCTCGAAACCCTACGAGGTCGACCGCGACGGCAACGTCTGGCCGCTCGAGAAGCCCGGGCTCGGCCTGGAGATCAACGAGGATTTTCTGCTAAAACATCCCGCGATCGAAGGACCTGGATATGTCTAGAACATGGAAAAAAATCGTGCTGGCGAGCCTCCTCGCCGGCTTTTCAGCCGGCGCAAATTGCCAGGCCTGGCCCGCAAAGCCGATCCGCTGGGTCGTTCCCTACACGCCTGCCGGCATCACGGACAACGTCACGCGGATGATCACGCAGAAGCTCCAGGAAACGCTCGGCCAATCGATCGTGATCGAGAACAAGCCCGGAGCCAATTCGATCATCGGCGCCGACCTGATCGCGAAATCTCCGCCGGACGGCTACAACATCGTGACGGTGATCGCAGCGCACGCGGCGAATGCGACGCTGTACGCGGGCAAGCTGCCGTTCGACCCCGTGAAGAGCTTCACGCCGATCTCGCTCGCGGTGATCGCTCCGCTGATCCTCACGGCGAACAACAATTTCCCCGCGAAGAACGTAAAAGAGCTGATCGACTACGCGAAGAAAAACCCAGGAAAAGTCGCGTTCGGCTCTTCCGGAATCGGCGCCGCTGCGCACCTGACCACCGAGCTGTTCAAGCAAACCGCCGGCATCGACATGCTGCACGTCCCGTACAAGGGAACCGCGCCCGCGCTCACCGGGCTCATGGGGAGCGACATCCAGATCCTGGTCGACGTGCCGAGCACGCTGATGCCGCACGTGCGCGGCGGGAAGATCAAAGCGCTTGCAATGTTCTCGGCCAAGCGTGTCCCGGGCGCGCAGGAAGTACCGACGATGGTCGAGGCCGGCGGCCCGGCGATCGAATCGTCGACGTGGCTGCTGTTCCTCGCACCCGCGGGAACGCCGCGCGAAATTGTCAGTCGCCTGTC
>DASYPC010000084.1:0-3834 GCA_036007105.1 Burkholderiales bacterium
ACGTCCTGCTGAGGGATCGATCCGATCGCGAGCGTCATCCACGCCGCGAGAAACGCGAGCCATTCCTTGCTTCCGCCCTTCGGCAGGAAGTCGAATTTGCCTGCCTCGGACGCGGCGGCGATCACCTTGCCCGCGCCGCCCGCCATGTCGCCGACGAGCCACGCAACGAGCGCGAGCCCGATCAGGATGATCACCGATTGGAACAGATCGGTCATGGCCACCGACCACATCCCGCCCCAGATCGTGTAGGCAAGCACGAACGCGGCGCCGATGTAGATTCCGGTCTCCAGCGACAGCGAGCCGCCCGAGAGCACGGAAAACGTAAGGCCCAGGGCGGTAATCTGCGCCGCCGTCCAGCCAAGATACGAGGCGGTGATCGCAACGCTCGTGACCACTTCCACGGTCTTGCCGAAGCGCTTGCGATAGAAATCGCCGATCGTCAGCAGGTCCATGCGGTAGAACGCGCGCGCAAAGAAGAGCGCGACGAACAGCAGGCAGAACGACGAGCCGAACGGATCCGCGACGATTCCGCCGAGCCCATCGCGCGTGAACGTCGCAGACACCGAGAGCACCGTCTCCGCGCCGAACCAGGTCGCGAACACGGTCGCTGCGCTCATGTAGAGCGGCAGGCTGCGACCCGCGAGCACGTAGTCCTTCGAGTTGTGCACGCGCTGCGCGGCCCACAAGCCGATGGCGATCGTGAGCAGCAGGTAGATGACGACGGAGCCGATCAGCATGCGATTGGGCGGTGGCGCGGCGATTATAGCGGCGCGGGTGCGTCGCGCCGAGCCGACGCCCGGCTAGAGCAGGACGATTCCGGTCAAGGCGAGGGCGAGGAGGAAAAGGAGCAGCATTGCCGAGAGGATGTCATTGCGCCGCGCGTTCTGGCGCGCAAGCGCGCCGAGCGCTCGCTCGAGCTCGCCGAGCCGGTCCTCGGCGAGCAGCCGGTGGGCAAGCCGCGGCAGCTGCGGCAAAGCGCTTGCCCAGTACGGCGCTTCGCGCCGCAACGAGCGCACGAAGCCCTTCCAGCCGACCTGCTCGTTCATCCAGCGCTCGAGATAAGGCTTTGCAGTCTTCCACAGGTCGAGATGGGGATCGAGCGAGCGTCCCAGTCCCTCGATGTTGAGCAGCGTCTTTTGCAACAGCACGAGCTGGGGTTGGATCTCGACATTGAAGCGACGCGAGGTCTGGAAGAGGCGCAGCAGCAGCCGCCCGAAGGAGATCTCTTTCAGCGGCCGCGCGAAAATCGGCTCGCATACCGCGCGGATCGCCGCCTCGAACTCGTCCACGCGCGTATCCGCGGGCACCCAGCCCGCGTCCAGATGTGCCTGCGCCGCACGCCGGTAATCGCGATTGAAGAAAGCGAGGAAATTCTGCGCCAGGTAGTTCTTGTCGCTCTCGGTAAGCGTGCCCATGATGCCGAAGTCGAGCGCCACGTAGCGCCCGCGGGTCTCCCCCTCGGTCGAGACGAAGATGTTCCCCGGATGCATGTCGGCATGAAAGAAGCCGTCGCGGAACACCTGCGTGAAGAAGATCTCCACCCCTGCACGGGCGAGCGCCGGAATGTCGACCCCTCTCGCGCGCAGCTCGGCGACCTGGGACACCGGAGTGCCACGCATCCTCTCCATCACCATGACGCGCTGCGAGCAGTAGTCCCAATGCACGCGGGGCACAACGAGCAGCGGCGAATTGAGGAAATTTCGCCGCAGCAGCGAGGCGTTCGACGCCTCGCGCAACAGGTCGAGCTCGTCCTCCAGGTGTCTCGCAAACTCGGCGACCACCGCCCGCGGCTTCAGCCGCCGGCCCTCGGCCCAGACGCTCTCCATGAACCGGGCCGCCGTCTCGAGAAGCGAAACATCTCTCGCGATCGCGCGCTCGACACCCGGCCGCAGCACTTTTACCGCGACTTCTTCACCGCTCGCGAGCGTCGCCAGATGCACTTGCGCGATCGAAGCGCTCGCCAGCGGTTCGCGCTTGAAAGTCGCGAACGCCGCCTCGACAGGCTTGCCGAGTCCGCGCTCGATCTCGGCGAGCGCCTGCTGCGACGCAAACGGCGGCACCTGGTCCTGGAGCTTCGCCAGTTCGTCGGCAACATCGGCCGGCAAGAGGTCGCGGCGCGTCGAGAGCACCTGGCCGAATTTCACGAAGATCGGCCCGAGCGTTTCCAGAGCCTGCCGCAGCCGTACTGCGCGCGGTTGCGTACCCGCACCCGAGAGGCCGCGGAGCACGCGATTGCCCGCCAGCGGCGGGACAAACTCGTGCAACCCGAAGCGCAACCCGACAGACAGAATGCGGGCGATTCGTGCAAGCGAACGCACTCGGGCTACTCCGCGAGCCTGTCCAGCCGCTTCTCCAGCCGCTCGAGCGCGTCGCGCAACTGCGCCACAGCGCTGCGATGCTCCTCGAACGACAGGCGGTGCGCGACAAGCTGCCGCTCCTCGAGCGCGTAGTCCATGAGGTTTTCCGCGACACGCGAGAAAGCTTCCTTCTGCCACGTCACGAATTCGCGTGCCGCCGACGCAATCCGATGCGCCGCCGCATCGCCCAGCAGGCGCGCGAGATCTTCCTCCGCATCCCAACGTAGATGGCGAAACAGGAACAGCACCTCGTTGGCAAACCTCGAATCGCCTTCCACCTGTACCGCGCGCAGCAGATGGTCCTCCCCCTGGAGCGCGGCCGGCACGACTTCAGGACCGAACGTCATGACGAGCGACGCGGATTCTGCCTGCCCCGCGGACCGCAGGCGCCCCTCGCCGGTTACTGCAAGCCGCAGCGCCGGCACCAGAGGAAGGCGCAGTTCGAGTGCCGCGCCCGAGAACGGTACCAGCCGTTCACGCGCCCACGGCTCCGACTCGAGAAGGTGATTCAGCGCGGCGGCGACGGGTGGTTCGAATGGCATCGGCGAAAAAACAAAGGCCACCGGGTGGTGGCCTTTTTTGCGCGGCGTTCCGTTCGACGTTAGTGCGTCTGCTGGATGCCTGCGAGCAGCCAGCCGGTCGAGCCGTCGAGCGGCTTGGCGAGGTTCCAGATCTCCTCGAAGCTCTCCGGCGCCGATGCCGGGTTCTCGCGGATCATCCCCGAGAAGCGCACGCTCGCCCAATGCTGGTTGCCTTCCGTGACCACTTCGAGCAGGTCCGCGTTGAGCGACACCACATCGGTCTGCTGCTTTGCACCGCCACGCTCGAGAATGTCTTTTCTGAGGTCCGCGTACAGCTCGGGGGTCGTGAACTCACGCAGCTCGTCGATGTTGCCCGAGTCGTTCGCGAGCTGCAGCTTCATGAAGTTGAGTTTCGCGGCGCGCACGAAGCCGGCGGTGTCGAATCCCGACGGCACGCTGGCGCTGACGGGTGCGGCAGCCGCCGCCTGACCGTCGAAGCCTGAAATCTGCGAGGGCGGAGGCGCCGCGACGGTTTCGTTGCCCAGCGAAGCATAGGCGCCACTCTGCGGCCCGCTTGCAGCGTACTGCATGGGTTGCGCCGCATTGCGCTTCTGCAGGAACAGGCGAACGACGAAGATCACGCCGAAGGCGAGCGCTGCGATCGCGAGCCAGCTGAGGAGCATGCTGCCGAATCCGCGTCCACCGATGAGGGCACCGAGCAAGCCGCCGAGCGCGAGCCCGCCGAGCATCGGCATCCACCGGCTCAAGCCGGTCGCGGGTGCAGGTTGCGCCGCGGGCGCCGGCCTGGCGCCGGGAGCGGCCCCAGGCTGCTGCGAGGGTGCGGCCTGCTGGACCTGTTGCGACTGTCGGGCGGGCGCACTCGCCGGGGGCGTACTGGTCGCGCTGCGCTGCGCGCCAACCGAGCGCCCGCCGCCGACACGCGCCGCGTCCGCGTC
>DASYPC010000085.1:0-23727 GCA_036007105.1 Burkholderiales bacterium
ATCCCGCTGATGGTCGGCGCCCGCGACATGGTGTTCCCCTATGTCAACATGGTGAGCTACTGGGTCTATCTGTTCGCCGTGCTGCTGCTCGTCGCGAGCTTCTTCGTGCCGGGCGGGCCGACCGGCGCCGGCTGGACTCTGTACCCGCCGCAGGCGATCCTCACGGGCACGCCGGGAGCGACCTGGGGAATCATCCTGATGCTCGTGTCCCTCGCGTTCTTCATCATCGGCTTCACCATGGGCGGCCTGAACTATGTGGTCACGGTGCTGCAGGCGCGCACGCGCGGCATGACGCTGATGAGAATGCCCCTGACGGTATGGGGCATCTTCACCGCCACGATCCTCGCGCTGCTCGCCTTTCCCGCCCTGTTCGTGAGCGCCATCATGATGCTGCTCGACCTGCTGCTGGGCACGAGCTTCTTCATGCCTGCCGTCGTCTCGATGGGCCAGGAGCTTGGCCACTCGGGAGGCAGTCCGGTGCTGTTCCAGCACCTGTTCTGGTTCTTCGGGCATCCCGAGGTGTACATCGTCGCGCTGCCCGCGTTCGGCATCGTCTCCGACCTGATCAGCGTACATGCGCGCAAGAACATCTTCGGCTACCGGATGATGGTGTGGGCGATCGTGATCATCGGCGCCCTGAGCTTCGTGGTTTGGGCGCACCACATGTACGTGAGCGGCATGAACCCGTACTTCGGCTTCTTCTTCGCCACCACTACGCTGATCATCGCGGTCCCCACGGCGCTCAAGGTCTACAACTGGGTGCTGACGCTGTGGCGCGGCAATATCCACCTCACCGTCCCCATGCTGTTCGCCATCGGCTTCGTCTTCACCTTCATCAACGGCGGGCTGACGGGCCTGTTCCTCGGCAACCCGACCGTGAGCATGCCGCTGTCGGACACCATGTTCGTGGTCGCCCACTTTCACATGGTGATGGCCATTGCGCCCATCCTGGTCGTGTTCGGGGCGATCTACCACTGGTACCCGAAAATCACCGGGCGGATGCTCGACGACACCCTGGGCAAGATTCACTTCTGGATCACCTTCGTCGGCAGCTACGGCATCTACTATCCAATGCACTACCTGGGCATGATGGGCGTGCCGCGCCGCTACTACGCGATTACCGGCACGGACTTCATCACCGAATCGGCGCATTCGGTGAATGTTGGCATCACCATCGCGGCGTTGATGGTGGGCGCCGCCCAGGCGTTGTTCTTCTACAACCTGATCCGGAGCTATTTCAAGGGCAAGCCGGCGGGGAGTAACCCCTGGAACGCCACCACGCTGGAATGGCAGACCCCCGACACGCCGCCCAAGCACGGCAACTTCGGCGCGACGCTGCCATTGGTCTACCGCTGGGCCTACGACTACAGCGTGCCGGGCGCCGACCAGGACTTCATCCCGCAGAACGTCCCGCCGCGGGAGGCCGCAGGTAGCGGTAGCAAGACGTGAACGTGTTCCAGCAGTTGACGGCCAAGCCCTGGCTGGCGAGCGAAGCTGCGCTCGGGAATTTTCGCCACCCGGACGAAGCCCACCGGGCCGCGAAGAGAACCGCCCTGCGGGTATTTCTCTCCGTGGTCGCGGTCGTGTTCATGCTCCTGCTGATCGCCTATGGAAGTCGCATGGCGTACGAGGACTGGCGTCCCGCGCCTCAGCTCAGGCTGCTATGGGCGAATACGTTCGTGCTGATCCTGAGCAGCGTCGCGCTGCAATGGGCGCAGGCCGCGGTGCGTCGCGGGCGGATGGATGCCATGCGGGTGGGGCTGCTGGCGGCCGGCGCATTCACCGTGGTTTTTCTGTTCGGGCAGCTCCTTGCCTGGCGGCAACTGGGCACGATGGGCTACTTCGATGTCTCGAACCCTGCGATCGCGTTTTTCTATCTGATCACCGGAATTCACGGGCTGCATCTGCTGGGCGGTCTGGTGGCCTGGGGCAGGGCCGTCGCCAGAGTATGGGGCGATTTCAACGTGGCGAAGATGAGGCAGAGCGTGGAGCTGTGCACCCTTTACTGGCACTTCCTGCTCGGCGTGTGGCTGGTCCTTTTCGGTCTGCTGTTTACCGGGAACAATCTGGACCTCCTATTGAAGCTCTGCGGAATCAGGTAAACGGGCCCTAGGCACATGACACCAGCGACCCAGACAGACACCGCGCGGTCTCCCGAGCTGCTCGAAGGCGTGCCGGGCATCGTCGGCGACTGGTCTTCCGACCAGCGGGCATTCAAGAATGTTCCCTGGGGCAAGGCCATGATGTGGATCTTCCTCCTCAGCGACACCTTCATCTTCAGCTCGTTCCTGATCTCGTACATGACGGTGCGCATGTCCACCACCGTGCCCTGGCCGAATCCCAGCGAGGTGTTCGCACTGACGCTGTTCGGCCACAAGATCCCGCTCATCCTGATCGCCATCATGACCTTCGTCCTGATCAGCAGCAGCGGCACGATGGCGATGGCCGTGAAATTCGGTTACGAGAAGAACAGGAGGATGACCTTCATCCTGCTACTGATCACGGCGGCTCTGGGCGCGACCTTCGTCGGGATGCAGGCCTTCGAGTGGACCAAGCTGATCGTCGATGAGGGAATACGTCCCTGGGGCAATCCGCTGGGCGCGGCGCAGTTCGGCTCGACCTTCTTCATGATCACGGGCTTTCACGGCACGCACGTGTCGATCGGCGTGATTTTCCTGCTCATCGTGGCCGCCAAGGTGATCCGGGGAGATCTGGATCACGAGAGACCGGGTTTCCTGACGGGCAGGAAGGGGAAGTACGAGATCGTCGAGATCATGGGCCTGTACTGGCACTTCGTCGATCTGGTGTGGGTATTCATCTTTGCACTCTTCTATCTTTGGTGAGGGGAATCGTGGCGCACGCAGAGGGCCAGCAGCATCCGATTGGCATCTATCTCAAGATCTGGGGGCTGCTGTTCGTTCTCAGCGCCGCCTCCTATCTTGTTGACTACTTCCACATCCAGGGCTACCTGAGGTGGTTCCTGATCATCGTGTTCATGCTGCTGAAGGCGGGCCTGATCGTTGCCGTCTTCATGCACATGCTGTGGGAGCGGCTGGCGCTGATGTATGCCATCCTGGTCCCGACGATGCTGTTGATGGTACTGCTGGGCATCGGGGCGATCGAAGCGGACTATACCTTCTTCACGCGGGGGGTCTTCTTTGTGAAGGCATTGCTGTAGCGATCGCCGGATCGCACCCGGCGCGTCCATCTGTTTTCGAACTGTTTCCTCCTTACGACGAGAACCGCTAATGGCAAAGAAGAGCTATGCGACGCACGTTGTGATGATTCTCGGGACCTGCGCTGCGTTGTTCGTGTTCATATTTCTTCTCGTGGGCCATCACCGCGACGTCCCCGAAAGGGTCAAACTGGATCGCGGCGTGCTGCTGGCCAGCGGCTCGAATGTCGCCGAGCGGATCAAGCCCGTTGGCGACATCGCCGTCGCCGCTGCGGAAACCGGGCAGGCGCCTGCGAAAAGCGCGGTGGCCGCGCCGGCGCCCGTCCGCGACGGGCAACAGGTCTACCAGGCGAGTTGCATCGCTTGCCACGATGCCGGAATTGCGGGCGCGCCGAAAATAGGTGACAAGGGCCAGTGGGCTGCGCGCATCGCCAAGGGCGTCGACGCTCTCTACGCCAGCGCCGCCAAGGGCGTACAGGGCAGCGCGGGAGTGATGCCGCCCAGGGGCGGGAACCCGGCACTCAGTGACGCCGAGCTCAGAGCCGCCGTCGAGTACATGGTAGGTCGATCGAAATGAAGGCCAGAAACCGTAAAACTCCGGAAGTCGGCGCGCGGAAAGATGCAACGCCATCCGGTGGCGATCCCAAAATGGTCACAGGCCTGTTTAAAGACAGCAAGAGTGTCGATCGCGCATACGATTCCGTTGCCAGGCGCGGCTATGGCACAAAGGACATCAATGTGGTCATGTCCGATGACACCCGTAAACGATACTTCTCGGATGATCGTCACATCAAAAATGAACGGGGCAGCAAAGCAGCGGAGGGTGGCAATCTGGGCGGCCCCATCGGGGGAACCATTGGCACGCTCATCCCGGTACTCGCCGCCGCCGGCGCTTTCCTGGCGTTTCCCGTCCTGGGGTTGGTTTTCGCCGGGCCGGTGGCCGTATCACTGGCCGGCGCTGGCGCCGCTGGCCTGGCCTTTGGCCTCATTGGCGCGCTTAGCGACTGGGGCATCCCGGAAGAGCGCGTCAAACAATACGAAGCGGGTATCCAGGACGGCGGCATTCTGATGGGAGTGAAACCGCGCTCCGATAAGGACGCTCGCTATATCGAGAAGCAATGGAAGGCCAGCGGCGGACAACATGTGCATTCATAAATCACGCGGGCGGCTGTAGCGGTCACCGGACCGGCTGTTTGCCGGTTCTCATTTGCGCACCTCGAAGGTGACGGGTAACACAAGGCCGCCGCGGAATTCCAGATTGACGACAACCGGGTCGCCGGCGCGCAGCGCGCGTTTAGGCTTCATAAGCATCAGGTGATAGCCGCCCGGCGCGAATATCACACTTGCATTGGGCGCAAGCTCGATCTGCGATGCGTGCGCCATTCCCGCCATGCCGTCCTTGACCATGGTGCGGTGAATCATCACGCTCTCGAACTCGGAGCTGCTCGCAGCCACGAGTACTTGTGGCCGTGACGTGTGATTTCGCAATTCCATGTATCCGGCCATCATGGTCATGCCGGGCGGCGCTTCCCGGATCCAGGATCCCCGTACGGAAACGCCCGCCTCTTCACTCGCAGCGGGAACGCAGGCGAGGGCTGATATCAGGAATACGAAAACCGGATGTCGCCAGCTCATGTCGCATGGCTTGCTTCAAGCTTGCGCACCACTTTGAACCGCCTGGCGATCGCCTCCGCATCATGGGGCGGCGTGAACACGGCATGATATCGGGCTTGTGGATCCAGCAGAAACACCGCCATGCTGTGATAGACGGGATAGTTTTCCACACCCGGTGTGATTGCAACCTGATACGGGGCGCCCAGTTGACCGGCCAGATTGGCGATCTGCGCGTCGTCTCCCGTCACGCCGAGAAAGGTCGTATCAAAGTAGTCCACGTATTGCCTGAGCTTGCTGGCGGTATCGCGATTCGGATCTACCGAGACAAAGACGAATTGGACATCTTCGGCGCCGACTGCGTTCTTGGCGATGTTGTCACGCGCGCGGGCCAGGACCGCCAGGGTCGTCGGACAGACGTCCGGGCAATGGGTGAAGCCGAAAAAGAGAAATGACCATTTACCCTTCAAGCTTGCGAGATCAAATACGCGATTCTTGTCATCGGTGAGCGCAAAAGCCGTCAGTGGCTTCGGATCAGGAAATAATGTGATCACCTGATCCGGCAGCAACATGGCCTGCGAATCGTGTTCCCGATATACTTCAGCGAGCCACACTCCGGCAAGTATCGCGGCCAGCGCCACGGTTGTTATCATGATGCTGAATTTCGGAGACGTTCTGTTCATGACGGCTCGATGAATAAGTCAAAAGGTGGCTCAAGCCGCCTTTTTCTTGCGCCGTTCAGCGGGCGGATCGAACCGACGGTCAAGCCTTCTTCACGTACGCCGAACACCAGCCCTTCGCGGCCACCTGCTTGCCCGGGAAGATCGCACAGCCGCCCCAGGCGTCGGCCGGTTTGCCCTGATACAAGGTACAGCTCGCGCACGTCTGTCCGGCCTGATATTTCGGGAACTTGGCCTTGTCCACCTTCGTTGCGTCATGCTTGTAGCCGAGGCTCTGTGCCTGGGCGTCCTTCTCGTCCACCTTGGCGCCCTGCGCGGCGGCATTGCCAACGCTGCCCGTGAGCGCGGCCGACACCACCGCCAGCGAACCTGCCTTGAGGAAAGAACGTCGGCCGGTACTGATTTGGTTTTGCTTCATTTGAATGGTCTCCAGACGGTTGAAAACAAAACTCCCACAGTGCCATCATAATCCATGCGCTTCCCGCGCGACGCGGACCACTACCTCGGTTAGACGGCTCCTGCCGGTACTTGCGTTGCTGCTCGCGGCCTGCCAGCCGGCGGCGCCGAAGTTCAAGAGCACCGATATCACCGGCGTGGACTACGGCAAGACCCTGCAGCTCGCCGGCCACGACGGCAAGCCGCGGACGCTGGCCGATTTCTCGGGCAAGGCCGTGGTCGTCACGTTCGGCTTCACGCACTGCCCGGATGTCTGCCCGACGATCCTCGCCGATCTGGCCGGTGCGCTGAAGAAACTCGGGCCCGACGCGGACCGCGTCCAGGTCGTCTTCGTCAGCGTCGACCCGGAGCGCGACAGCGCCGAGGGCCTGGCGAAATACGTGACTGCGTTCGATCCGCGATTTCTCGGGCTGCGCGGGGACGCCGAAGCCACCCAGCGCACCGCGAAGGAATTCAAGGTCTTCTTCGAGAAACGCAAGGTGGGTGACAGCTACACCGTCGATCATAGCGCCCAGAGCTACGTGCTGGATCCGAAGGGGCGCTTGCGGCTCTTCGTGCGGCACGACCGGATCTCGGCTGATCTTGCCGATGACCTGAAGACGCTGCTCAAGGAGCCTTGATCCGGAGCCTGTGCCGCGTGCCGCGGACGGGGTAGACTCTTCCGCCCTCATCGCATGTCCGAGATTCTGAGACTATCGAAGTCGCCGGGAAGCAGCGAGGCCGAGGCGAGTAATACCGCCGCCAGCGCGCTGATTCCGCTCATCGTCCGCAACGCGCGCGACCTGATCGCCTTTCTCGATATCGAAGGGCGACGGATCTACAACAGCCCGTCGTATGCGCCGCTGCTCGGCGAGCCCGAGACGCTGGTCGGCAGCGATTCGTTCTCCGATATCCATCCCGAAGACCGCGAGCGCGTGCGCGCCGTGTTTCGCAACACGGTGCGCAGCGGCAATGGTCAGCGCGTCGAATACCGTCTGATCGCGCGCGACGGCAGCGTGCGCGTCGTGCAATCGGAGGGCAGCGCGATCCGCGCCGACGACGGCCATGTCGTCGGCGTGGTCGTCGTGGGTCGTGACGTCACCGAGGAGCGGCACGCCGACTCGCAGCTCAATGCGGCGCTGCGACGGCAGACGGCGCTCGCCGATTTCAGCCTCTACGCGCTGCGCGCTTCGGATCCGACGCAGGTGATCGAGCGAGCGGCGCGGCTCGCTGCCGAGGCATTGAACGTTGACTTCTGCACCGTGCTCGAGCTTGAGCCGGACGGCTGCACGCTGCGCGTCGCGGCCGGCCACAACTGGCCGCAGCAACGCATCGGCGCACGGCTCGGCGCGGACGAAGATGTGCAGGCCAGGCAGGCGCTCGAGCGCTACCGGCAAAGCGGATCCAAGGCGACCGAAGCGCCGCCGCCGGTGGTCACCTACGACCTGCAGACCGATGCGCGCTTTGCAGACTCATTCCGCGTGCGCGAGATGGGAATCGTCAGCGCGGTCTGCGTGGCGATTCCCGCTGGAGAGCAGCCTTACGGAACGCTCTCGGCTCACTCCCGCACGCAACGCCGGTTCGAGCCGATCGAAGCCGAGTTCATGCAGGCCATCGCGAACGTGCTGTCGGCCGCATTGGTAAATTTCAAGGTGCAGGATGCGCTGCGGCGCCAGACCGAGCGACTGACGATCGCACAGCGGGGCGCCCGGATGATCGTGCTGGATTGGGACATCCAGGCCGACCGACTCGAATTCAGCGACTCGCCGGTTTGGCTGCGCGGGCCGCGGCCCGAGGGGACCGGGAAATACCCGCTGTTCAAGGACCAGGTCCATCCGGAGGACCGCACCCATTTCCTCGCGGCGCGCCAGCGCGCAATCGAAACGCTGCAGCCGGAGACGTCGGAATTCCGCGTGGTCCGCACCGATGATGAAGTGCTCTGGGTGCGCTCGCACCAGACGACGATCGCGGATGCCGATGGCAAGGCGACGAGGATGATCGCTGCCTTGTACGAGATCACCGAGCACAAACGTGCGCAGCAGGCGCTCGCCGACAGCGAATCGCGCTTCCGCAGCCTGGCGGATCTGTCGTCGGACTGGTACTGGGAGCAGGACGCGGAGCTGCGCTTCAGCTCCATTTCCGCCGGCTTCTTCAGCAAGTCGGGTATGGCGCTGGAGGAGCTCCTCGGCAAGCAGCGCTGGGACCTTTCCGGGGCAGTGCCGCCCGGCGGCAGCTGGGACGCCCACCGCGCTGTGCTCGAGGCGCGCCGTCCGTTTCGCGATTTCGAATTCATGCGCGTCACCGCCGATGGAACAACGAACTACCAGTCAATCAGCGGCGAACCGGTATTCGACGCCGACGGTCGCTTCACCGGCTATCGCGGCACCGGGCGCGACCTTACTGCGCGTCGCCGGGCGGAGCAGGAGCTGCGCGCCAGGGTCGAAGGCGACCGCGCGCTGATCGAGCTCGGCCTGATCGGATTGCGCGAGCAGAACGCTGCGGTGCTGCTGCAACACATGGTTGAGATCGTCGCGCGCACGCTCGGAGCCGACCTCGCGGCCGCAGGGGAGCTGCAGCCGGACGAAGCGGCGCTGAAGCTCGTCGCCGGCGTCGGCTGGCAACCCGGCCTGGTGGGCCAGGCGACCGTGGGCGCCGACCTGGAGTCCCAGGCGGGCTACGCGATTCACCAATACCTGCGGGCGAAGCAATCCGGGAGCGAGCGGTTCGCGCCGGTCATCGTCACCGATTTGTCCAGCGAGCGGCGCTTCCGGGTGCCTGCGGTCATGCGCGAGCACGGCGCGGTGAGCGGCATGAGTGTCGTGATTCCGGGCGCCGAGCGTCCCTGGGGCGTGCTCGGCGTGCATTCGCGAACGCCGCGCCGCTTCGAACAGCGCGAAGCCGAGTTCCTGCAGGCGGCGGCGAACGTGCTCTCGGCGGCGCTCGCACGCTGCGCCGCGCATGCCGCGTCGCAGGAGAGCGAGCGGCGCTATCGCACCCTGTTCGAGGCGAGCCCGGAACCGATGTTTCTTTTCGATCGCGAGTCGCTCGCGATCCTCGCCGTCAACCGCCGCATGATCGAGCAGTATGGCTGGTCGCGCGAGGAATTGCTCGCCATGAGCATACTGGAGCTGCGCCCGCCGGAGGAGCGAGCACAAATCGTCGAGGAGGTACGCACGACCCTCGGGACACGCGGGTGGAAGCGGCGGCGCTACTGGCGCAAAGGGGGCGAAGTGCTCGACGTCGAAGTCACGGCGCGCGTCGTCAACTACGGCGGCAGGTCCGCGGAGATGGTGATCGCAGTCGACGTCTCGCAGCGCCTGCGCATGGAGCAGGCGCTGCGCGAGCACCGCCGGCTGCTTGCCCGCGCGCAGGAGCTGGCCGGCCTTGGCTACTGGCAGTACGACGCCGCGAACGCCGTGACGGGCTCGCGCGAGCTGCGCCGCATGCTCGGCATCGGGAGAGATCTGCCCGCACAGAGTCCCGAATGGTGCCTGAACCTCGTGCACCCGGAGGACCGCGAGCGCGTTCGAGAGACAGTGGTCGAATCGTTCGAGAACGGTTCGAGCTACGAGCTGGAGGCGCGCGTGCTGACCACCGAAGGTACGCAAAGAATTCTGCTGATCACAGGCGAAGCGCTGAAGGACGATGCAGGACGCGTCACGAAGGTGATCGGATCGTGCCTCGACGTGACAGATCAGCGCGAGCGCGAGAACGCGCTTTGCGACGCTGCCGATCAGCTCCAGGCGCTATCGCGGCGCCTCGTCGACGCACAGGAAACCGAGCGCCGCCGCCTGGCCACCGAGCTGCATGACCGCGTCGGCCAGAATCTCACTGCGCTTGGCATCAACCTCGATATCCTGGCGCGCCGGATGAGCGGGCTCGATGCCGATGCCAGGCACCGCCTGGAGGACTCGCATTCGCTCATCGTGGCGACCACGCGCTGCGTCGCGGGCGTGCTCGACGACCTGCATCCGCCGATGCTCGACGACTTGGGACTCGGGCCCACGCTGCGCTGGGCGGCCCAGGATTTCAGCCGCAGGACCGAAATCCCGACGAAAGTCCGCATCGACGGAGTCGAGAGGAGAATCGAGCGCCAGAACGAGCTCGCGCTGCTGCGCATCGTGCAGGAAGCGCTCACCAACGTGGTGCGGCATGCCGGCGCGTGCGCGGTCGGGATCACGCTCGTCTGGCACCCGGAGGCGCTGCAGGTCGAAGTCGCGGATGATGGCGCCGGTTTCGAGTGCGGCGGCTCGCGCGGCCCTGCTGGACTCGGAATCGCAACCATGCGGGAGCGGAGTCTCGCGGTGCACGGCCAACTCGATATCGACAGCGCGCCGGGCCGTGGGACGCGCGTGCGCGTACTGGTGCCGGGCTGACCATGCGCGTCCGGATTCTGATAGCCGACGACCACGCGATGGTCGCCGAGGGATTGCGGCAGGTCGTCGCGGCCGAGGTCGACTTCGAGGTCGTGGACATTGCGCCGGACGGCGAGGTCGCGGTGCAGCGCGCGATCGACCTGGAGCCCGACATCGTCGTGATGGACATGGCGATGCCCCGTATGAACGGAATCGAGGCGACGCGCGCGATCCACGATCGCGCCCCCGGCATCCGCGTGGTCATGCTCTCGATGTACTCGAACCCGGAGTACGTGTTCAGGGCGCTCGAAGCCGGCGCGAGCGCCTACCTCGCGAAAGACTCGGCCTCGCGCGAGCTGGTCGACGCGATCCGTACCGTGCGGTCGGGCCGACGCTACTTCAGCGCGCAGATCGCCGAGAGCCTCGCCGGCCGGGAGGCAGCGCCGCCGGATCCGCTCTCCATGCTCAGCGTGCGCGAGGGGCAGGTGCTGCGGATGCTGGCCGATGGCAAGACGACCGTCGATATCGCCGGCGTTCTGGCGGTCTCACCGAAGACCGTCGAGACCTACCGTGCCCGCGTGTATGAGAAGCTCGATATCCACGACCTGCCGAGCCTGGTGCGCTTCGCGATCCAGCACGGCCTGACGTCGATCGATTAGACCCCGCTCCCGGCGGTCTGCGCCGAATCCGGGAACCCGCACGGGTTTGCGGTTTCCAACGAGGAATGACCACGACGGTGCTCCTCGCCGAAAGTCACGGGATCCTGCGCGACGGCCTGCATCGGCTGCTCGAAGCCAATCCCGACATCAGGGTGGTTGCGACGGCAGACAACGGCCAGGAGGCGGTCGCGAAAGCCGCCCGGCTGGCGCCCGATGTCGTGGTGATGGACGTTTCCGCGCCCTGGCTGAGCATCGACGCAACGCGATCGATCATCACGCAGCAGCATGCGGCGACGATCCTGATGCTTTCGATGCACTCTTCCGGAGAGACCGTGCGCGAGGCGCTGGCGGTCGGGGCGCGCGGCTTTTTGCTCAGGGAATCTGCGCGCGACGACGTGGTTGAAGCGGTTCGCGCCGTCTCGGCCGGGCGCGTGTTCCTGGGTGACGGCGTCACCCGGAAGGTGGCCGCCCGCAAGGATCCGGCCGCGCGTTAACTCGGGGCCGCGGCGGGTCCGTTGCGCATTTCCGGCGCAAACAGCCGGAACGCGTGCTTGCCGGATTTCTTCGCCTGGTACATCGCCACGTCGGCGTTGGCGGTGAGGGTCGCGATGTCGTTGCCGTCGCTCGGGTACATGCTGATGCCGATGCTGCACGAGATCTCGAGCGTGTGCGCCCAGACCGAGATCGGCAGCGCCAGCTTCTCGAGAATTTTCTCGCCGATCAGGCTCGCCGCCTTGGCGCTCTCGACGTCCTCGAGCACGATGACGAATTCGTCACCCCCGGTGCGGGCGACCGTGTCGTGCCTGCGCAGGCACTCCTTCAGCCGATTGGCCACCTGCTTCAGCAGCTCATCGCCGACGGCGTGGCCGTAAGTGTCGTTGACCGGCTTGAAATCGTCGAGATCGACGAACATCAGCGAAAAATTCTTGCCGCTGCGGTCAGCGTGCAGCGCCGCCTGCAGCAGCCGATCTTCCAGCAGGAACCGGTTCGGCAGGCCGGTCAACTTGTCATGCAGCGCGATCGAGCGCAGCTCGTCGTTGGCTCCCTGCAACTCGAGCGCGAGCCTGGCATTGCGCGCGGCGAAGTGTGCGTCGATCGCGGAAATCGACAACGTCACCAGCAGGATGAGGATAGTCACGACCCCGATCGACACGGCGAGCGAAGTCGTGTCCATGCCGCCCGTCGCGTCGGCGGCAAGGCACACGCTGCCGGGCGCAAACTGCGCCGCCGCCATGCCGGTGTAGTGCATCCCGGTGATCGCGAGGCCCATGACCAGCGCACTGCCGAGCTTCGCGACGATCGCGAGCGCCGAGTATTTCTGTCGCAGCTGGAACGCGATCCACAGCGCCGCGAGCGAAGCGACGATCGCGATCAGCACCGAAGCAATGAACAACGGCGGGTCGTACTCGATCGGGGGCGACATGCGCATCGCCGCCATGCCGGTGTAGTGCATGACGCAGATGCCGACGCCCATCAGCGTCGCTCCCGCGGACAGGTTGCCGGCCGTCAGCGATGGGCGCTGCACGACGTAGAGCGCCAGGCCGGAAACGACGATTGCGGCGAACATCGAGAGCAGTGTGATCGGAAGATCGTAGGCAAGTCGCAGGCCGGGAAGGCTGAACGCGAGCATGCCGATGAAGTGCATCGACCAGATGCCGGTGCCCATCGCGATCGCACCTGCGACCAGCCAGATGCGCGATGCGAGGCCGCGGGTCGCGCTGACGCGCCCGGCTAGATCGAGCGCGGCGTACGACGCAAATGCGGCGACGACCAGGGACAGCGCAACCAGCTTGAGATCGTATGAGCCGATCATTCCGTGCCTCCCTTTACACTAGCCACGGCGACGAATCCCTCGAGTCTTTGCGGACACCGGATTTTTTTTGACGTGCGTCGGAATTGTAGCCGGGCCGTGCGCTTTGGAAAGCGCTCTATCGTAGGGTTAATCCTTACGTCGCCGATTGGCGACGGACTCGCACTGCAGTGCAATACCTGTCAGAAACGACAGAAATAAGAACGGCCGCGCGCGGCGGCCGTTGTGAAATCAGAACGGCGTGGTTACGCCGGCGACGGCAGCGCCTTCCGCGGTGCAGCCCCGGCCACCATGGCCTTCTTCATCTTCTCCATCGCCTTCGCCTCGATCTGGCGGATGCGCTCGGCCGAGACTTTGAATTCGGCTGCGAGCTCGTGCAGCGTCGCGGGGTCCTTCTCCTTCAACCACCTCGACTCGACGATTCTGCGGCTGCGCGGATCGAGTGCGCCGAGCGCTTGCTTGAGCGCGGCGGCCTGCACGTCTTCTTCCTGCGCGGCCTCGAGCACCTGCGAAGGCTCGGCGGCCGGGTCGGCGGCGAGGTAGTGCACCGGCGCGTACGCGTCTTCGGAGTCATCGGCTTCGAACGCCACGTCGTGGCCGCCGAGACGGGTCTCCATCTCCACCACCTCTTCGGGCTTAACGTTGAGCTCCGTTGCGACGCGCTTCACGTCGCCCGTGGTCATGGGCGCAAGCCCGCGCTTCATCGAGCGCAGGTTGAAAAAGAGCTTGCGCTGCGCCTTGGTCGTAGCGACCTTCACGAGGCGCCAGTTGCGCAGGATGTATTCATGGATCTCGGCCTTGATCCAATGGATCGCGAACGATACCAGGCGCACGCCGCGCTCCGGGTCGAAGCGCTTCACTGCCTTCATCAGCCCGATGTTGCCTTCCTGGATCAGGTCGGCATGCGGCAATCCGTAGCCGAGGTAGCCCCGGGCGACCGCGACGACCAGCCGCAGGTGCGAAAAGACCAGCTGCCGCGCAGCCCCGAGATCCTCGTGGTCGCGCAAGCAGCGCGCGAGCCGTTGCTCTTCCTCGGCGCTGAGCACCGGAAAGCGATTGACCGACTGAATGTAAGCCTCGAGGCTTCCCGTCGAGAGGGAAGCGGTCATCGGCAGCGTCATCGTGTTCCCCATTGCCAAAACCTCCGTAGAAATTCTAGCACTCCGATGTTTAGAGTGCTAAGAGGCGAGCAAGTTCCTTTGAAACAGGCGCCGGACTCCATTAAAACTATTCAATTTAACGTAAGTATTTGCTTACTGACAGATATGCGGCCAGCCGACCGACCAACGCCGAAAAGCAGCTAATCAACCAGCGCCTCGGCGAATTCGGCTGCGACGAACGGCTGCAGGTCGTCGATGCCTTCGCCGACGCCGACGAACAGCAGAGGAATCGGCTTTCTCGCGGGGCCCATCGCAAGCGCGATCGCGCAGACCACTCCACCCTTCGCAGTGCCGTCGAGCTTGGTGAGAATGAGACCCGTCAGCCCGAGCGCCGTATCGAACGCCTTCACCTGCGCGAGCGCGTTCTGTCCGGTATTCGCATCGAGCACGAGCAGCACTTCATGCGGCGCACCGGGAAGCGCTTTCGCCGCCACGCGGCCCACCTTGCTGATTTCCTCCATCAGGTGCAGCTGCGTCGGCAGCCGGCCCGCCGTATCGGCGATCACGACATCGATGCCGCGCGCAACCGCTGCCCCGATCGCGTCGAACACCACTGACCCGGGATCGCCCCCCTGCTGACCGATGACCGGGACGCCGTTCCGCTCGCCCCAGGCGGCGAGCTGCTCGCGCGCTGCGGCTCGAAACGTATCGCCCGCCGCGAGCAGCACGCTGCGTCTCCGCGACAGCAGCCACTTCGCGAGCTTGCCGATCGAAGTCGTCTTGCCCGAGCCGTTGACACCGGCCATGACGATGACGAAGGGCCGGTTGCGCGACGGATCGAGCGTGCGTTCGAGCGGCTGGAGCAGCGCGCGCAGCTCATCCCGGAGCGCACGCTTGAGCACGTCGCCGTCTGCGATTCGCTCCTTCCTCGCGCGCGTGCGCAAGCGCTCGATCAGCAGGCGGGATGCTTCGAGCCCGCAGTCGGCCGAAATCAGCGCGGCCTCGAGCTCTTCGAACAGCGCCTCATCGATCGGCCGGCGGACGAACAGCTCGCCAACATCGGTACCGAGAACTTCGCGCGTCCGCGCGAGGCCCGCCTTGAGCCGCGCCGCCCAGGAAGTCGCTGCTACCATGGAAGAGTGAATAGTAGCAAAGGGCGCATCCGTATCATCGGCGGCGAATATCGCAGCCGGCTGCTGCGCGTTGCGACGCGCCCGGGGCTTCGGCCGACGCCGGACCGAGTGCGCGAAACGCTCTTCAACTGGCTCGGCCAGGAACTGGACGGTCTTGCCTGCCTCGACCTGTACGCCGGAAGCGGTGCGCTCGGCTTCGAGGCCGCCTCGCGCGGCGCATCGCGGGTCGTAATGGTCGAGACGGACCGCGTGGCGTTGCGGGCGCTCGAAGCGAGCCGTGCCACGCTCGGCGCGATGCAGGTCGAAATCATCGGCGGCAGCGCGTCTGCGTACCTCGAGCACTCGCGCGAGCGGTTCGACGTGGTTTTCCTCGATCCGCCGTTCAGGCAGAATGCGGTGCCGGGCCTGTTGCCGCAGCTGTCGCGGCTCCTCAACGCCGGAGCGCGTGTGTACGCGGAAGGCGCGAGTCCAGTCCCGGCGCAGGCGAATTGGCGAGAGCTCAGGCGCGCGCGGGCGGGTGGAGTGAGCTACCAACTATTCGAATGGGACGGAAATGATCCGAGCGGTATACCCGGGAACGTTTGACCCGCTGACGCGCGGTCACGAAGATCTCGTGCGCCGCGCGAGCACGCTGTTCGACGCGGTGATCCTCGCGGTTGCCGACAGCCGCTCCAAGAAGCCGTTCTTCACGCTCGATGAGCGCCTCGACATGGCGCGCCAGGTGCTCGCCGATCTCGGCAACGTGGAAGTCATGGGTTTCAACGGGCTGCTGATCGACTTCGCGCGGCAGCACAACGCGCGGGTCGTGGTGCGCGGCCTGCGTGCCGTGTCGGACTTCGAGTACGAATTCCAGCTCGCCGGGATGAATCGCAACCTGAGCCCGGACATGGAAACCGTGTTCCTCACGCCCTCCGAGCAGCACATGTTCATCTCGGCGACGCTGGTGCGCGAGATCGCGATGTTCGGCGGCGACATCTCGAAATTCGTGCATCCGATCGTGCGCGCCAAGCTCGCCGCCCGCGTAAAGGAAGGCTAGCCTTTTCAGAAGTTCGCGGTGCAATGCGGCACTCGTGACGCTTTGCAGCGCATTCAGGTATTACTTTTGACAGGTTGCACAGTAATAACTGGCGCGCTGGCCCTGCACGATGCGCAGGATCGGCGCATTGCAGCGCCGGCACGGCAACTTCGCCCGGTCATAGACGTGGTAGCGCGTCTGAAAGCTGCCGAGCTCGCCGTCGCTGCCGACAAAGTCGCGTAACGAAGACCCGCCTGCCCGAATCGCCGCACGCAGCGTCTGCTTGACCGCCGCGACGAGCCGTGCGCAGCGCGCGAGCGAAAGGCGCCCCGCAGGCGTGCGCGGCCGGATCCCCGCAAGAAACAGTGCCTCCGAGGCGTAGATGTTTCCGACGCCGACGACGCTGCGGGCGTTCATCAGCAGCTGCTTGATCGCGACGCGACGCCCCCTTGCAAGCGCGTGCAGTCGCCGCGCATCGAACTCGCGCGAAAGCGGCTCCACGCCGAGGTGCCGCAGCAGCGGATGCGATTCGGGCGGGCTCTCCGTCCAGAGCAGTGCGCCGAACCGCCGTGGATCGCGCAGGCGCAGGATGCTTACGCCGAACGCAAGGTCGACATGGTCGTGTTTCTGCGGCAGCGTTTCGGGGCCGACCAGCCGCAAGCTCCCCGACATGCCCAGATGCACGATCAGATGGCCCCCGCCGCAATCGATCAGCAGATACTTGCCGCGTCGTGATACGGAACGCACCGTCCGTCCGGCAAGCGTCGAGATCGATTCGGGAACGGACCAGCGCAAGCGCCGTTCGCGCACTACGACGCCGGCGATTCTCCGACCGACCAGGTGGGCGATTCCACGCCTCGTGACTTCCACTTCAGGTAGCTCGGGCATGCAACTTTCTTGCTTGTGCGTAGCACCAAATATACCTACACTTGGCCGTTTCATGCGCAGCGGAATACACCTCCTTCTCGCATTGCTTCTTGCGGTGCTTTTTCCGGCGCTTGCGCTCGCGCAGTCGTCCGATCCCGACGACGATGACGATGACGACGCACCCCCGCCCGCGGAAGAGCCGGCGCGGCCAGCGGCGAAACTCCCGCAGCAGGACCTGAGCGAGCAACTGCTGTATTCGATTCTGCTGGGCGAAATCGCCGCGCAACGCGGCAGCCCTGCGGCCGCTGCGCAGACCTACCTCGACCTCGCGCGGCAAACCCGCGACCCGCGCATCGCGCGGCGCGCAGTGGAGCTCGCTACATTCGCGCGCACGCCGGAAGTCGCGCTCGATGCGGCGCGCGTCTGGCATGAGTCCGATCCCGAGTCGCCGCAGGGGCTGCGCACGGTCACCGTGCTTCTGGTCAACGCGAAGCGCGTGGACGATGCGGCGCCGTACATCGCCAAGCTGCTGGAAGGCAAAGACCAGGCGGCGGGTGGCTTCATGCAGCTCGGGCAGCTGCTTGGCCAGAATACGGACAAGGGCGCCAACCTGCGCGTAGTGAAAAAGCTTGCCGAACCGTACCCGCAGGTTGCGGAAGCGCATTTCGCCATTGCCCAGGCCGCTCTCGCCGCGAACGACGAATCGCTCGCGCTGCTCGAGCTCACGCGCGCCGCGTCGATACGCCCGGGGTGGGACCTCACGGCGATCTTCGAAGCGCAGATCCTGCGCCGCCGCTCGCCCGGCGAAGCGATCGAGCGGCTTGGCGCTTTCCTCGACAAGTATCCGACTGCGCGCGATGTGCGCATGAACTACGCGCGCCTGCTGGTCGGCGAAAAGCGCTACCCCGAGGCGCGCACGCAGTTCGAAAAGCTCCTATCGCTGCACAAGGATGATGGCGAAGCCATCTACGGCGTGGGGCTGCTTGCGCTGCAGGCGAAGGATTACGCCACTGCGGAGTCGAATCTCACGCGCCTGCTGGAAATCGGCTTTCGCGACCCGAATGGCCTGCGCTTCACGCTCGCGCAGGTGGCCGAGGAGCAGAAAGACTGGCCGCGCGCGATCGGCTGGTACGACTCGATCAAGCGCGGCGAGCACGCGATTCCGGCGCGCATGCGCACCGCGAATGCGCTCGCCAAGCAGGGCAAGCTCGACGAAGCACGCCGCTATCTGCAGGCGGTGAACGCCGGCGACGGCGAGCGTGTGCAACTGCAGATCGCCGAGGCCCAGCTGCTGCGCGAGGCGCAGCGCCACAGGGATGCGTTCGACCTGCTCGGAAAAGCGCTGGAGTCGAACCCGAAGCAGCCGGACCTGATGTACGACTACGCGCTCACCGCGGAAAAGCTCAATCGCGTGGACCTGCTCGAATCGAACCTGCGCGAGCTGATCGAGCTGAAGCCGGATCACGCTCACGCCTACAACGCGCTCGGCTATTCGCTCGCGGACCGCAACGAGCGGCTGGCCGAGGCGAGAAAGCTGATCGAAAAGGCGCTCGAGCTCGCGCCCGAGGACTACTACATCATGGACTCGATGGGCTGGGTGCTGTACCGGATGGGCGACCTCAAGGGCGCCGCGCAGCAGTTGCGGCGCGCCTGGCAGGGGCGCCCCGACGGTGAAATCGGCGCGCACCTCGGCGAGGTATTGTGGGTGCTCGGCGAGCGTGCCGAGGCCGAGGGCGTCTGGCGCGAAGCGCTCGAGGCGAGCCCCGAGAGCGATACGCTGCAGAAGACGATCCAGCGTCTAAGAAAGTAAAGGTCCCGGCCCGTGTCCCGCGTGCTTGCTCTGGCAGCGGCGCTGCTCGTCGCCGCATGCGCCGAAATGCAGTTCCAGCGTCCCGATGCGCAGGTCGAGTTCGAGCTCTCCGGCCGCATCGCGGTGCGCTTCAAGGACGAGTCGTCGACGGGCAACTTTGCCTGGCGTCACGGCGTGCGCAACGACGAAGTGATGATCACGACTTCGCTCGGGCAGGGCGTGGCGCGGATCGTGCGCGACGGCGAAGCGGTCACGCTGACCGACGCGCAAGGACGCGAGCACCGCGCCGCGGACGCAGAGGCGCTGACCGAGGAGACCCTCGGCTTTCGCCTGCCGCTCGCCGGTCTCGCCGATTGGGTGCGCGCGCGCGCAGGGCCCGGACCCTCGCAAGTGCGCAAGGACGCGCAAGGGCGCATCGCGGAGCTCGAGCAGTCCGGCTGGAAGATCGAATATCTGGAGTGGGGCGAGGATGGACACCTGCCCGCGCGCATGAAGCTCAGCTATCCGGGGATCGAGCTGCGGCTTGCGATCGCGCAATGGAAGTAGCCGGCGGCCTGGAGTGGTTTCCGGCGCCGGGAAAACTGAACCTCTTTCTGCATGTGCTCGGACGACGTGCCGATGGGATGCACGAGCTGCAGACCGTGTTTCGCCTCATCGAGCAGGGCGATCAGATCGGCGTGCGGGTCCGCACCGACGGCATTGTCCGCCATGTAGAACCGCCGGCACAGATCGCGCCTGAAGAGGATCTGTGCCTGCTCGCAGCGCGGCGATTGCAGTCGGCCAGCGGCGCGCGCCTGGGCGCTGACCTCCAGCTTCGCAAGGTTCTGCCGATCGGCGGCGGGCTGGGCGGCGGATCGTCCGACGCGGCGACGGTGCTGCTCGTCCTCAACCGCCTCTGGCGCACCGGCTATGCGCGCGCCGAACTGATGGCGCTCGCCGCCGAACTCGGCGCGGACGTGCCTTTCTTCGTCTTCGGCGAGAATGCGCTCGGCGAGGGCATCGGCGAGCGGCTGAGCGCGCTTGCGCTGCGCGAGGCGTGGTACCTCGTTCTAACGCCTCGCGAAAGCGTCAGCACGGCGTCCGTGTTCGCAGATAACGCGTTGACACGAAATACGAAACCACTCAAAATACCGCCCTTTTTCTTCGGGCTTGGCAGGAACGATCTCGAGCCTTTGGTGGCGCGGCGCCATCCCGAGATCGCGGCGCACCTGGACTGGCTTCGGGCGCGCAAGCGCGAGGCCCGGATGACGGGCTCGGGAGCGTGCGTATTCGCTGAATTTGCCGACGAAGGCGAGGCGCGCGGGGTGCAAGCGGAGCTTCCAGAAGGGATGCGGGGCTTCGTGACGCGCGGACTGGACCGGCATCCCCTGCACGATTGGGTAGATTGAACCGATTACCGTTGGGGAGTCGCCAAGTTGGTTAAGGCACCGGATTTTGATTCCGGCATTCGTGGGTTCGAATCCTACCTCCCCAGCCAGCCTTCAATGCACACATGAACCAGGGAAACATGGTCTCCTTGCCGCTCGAACGGATGATGGTGTTCACCGGGAACGCCAACCCGCGGCTCGCCCAGGATGTGGTGAAGCACCTGAACATCTCGCTCGGGCGGGCGATCGTCGGCCGCTTCTCCGACGGCGAGGTCATGATCGAGATCCTCGAGAACGTGCGTGGCAGGGACGTCTTCGTGCTGCAGTCGACGTGCACGCCGACGAACGAGAATCTGCTCGAGCTGATGGTGATGATCGATGCGCTGAAGCGCTCCTCGGCGGCGCGTGTCTCGGCGGCGATCCCGTACTTCGGCTACGCGCGCCAGGACCGGCGGCCGCGCTCGGCACGGGTTGCGATCAGCGCCAAGGTGGTCGCCAACATGCTCGCTTCGGTCGGTGTGGCGCGCGTGCTGACGATGGACCTGCACGCCGACCAGATCCAGGGATTCTTCGACATCCCGGTCGACAACATCTACGCCGCGCCGGTGCTGCTCGGCGACGTGTGGAAGCAGCGTTACGAGGACCTGATCGTGGTTTCTCCCGACGTCGGCGGTGTGGTGCGCGCGCGCGCCCTCGCCAAGCGCCTCGAATCGGACCTCGCGATCATCGACAAGCGCCGCCCGAAGGCGAACGTCTCCGAAGTGATGAACGTGATCGGCGAAGTGAAGGGACGCACGTGCGTCATCATGGACGACATGGTCGACACGGCCGGAACGCTGGTGAAGGCGGCACAAGTATTGAAAGAGGAAGGCGCGAAGAAAGTAGTCGCTTATTGCACGCACCCGGTGCTCTCGGGGGGGGCGATCGAGCGCATCAAGGGCTCCGATCTCGACGAGCTGGTGGTTACCGATACCATTCCGCTGCAGGAAGATGCGCGCAATTGCGCCAAGATCCGCCAGCTCTCGGTCGCTGGGCTGCTCGCCGAGACGATCCTGCGGATCTTCACCGAGGACTCGGTGAGCTCGCTGTTCATTGAATAATCTAGGAGCAAGACCATGAAAATCGAAATCAGCGCGCGCAAGCGCGAACTCCAGGGAACCGGGCCGAGCCGGCGCATGCGCACCGCGGGCAGGGTGCCGGGAATCCTGTACGGCGGCGAGCGCGGCGCGGTCAACATCGAGCTCGACCACAAGGAGCTGTACCGGCATCTGCGCAACGAGGCGTTCCATGCATCGATCCTGACGCTCAAGCTCGACTCGTCCGAAGAGCAGGTGCTGCTGCGCGCATTCAACATGCACCCGTTCAAGCAGCAGGTGCAGCACGTGGATTTCCAGCGCGTCTCGAAGGATCGCAAGATCCACATGAAGGTGCCGCTGCACTTCATCAACGCGGAGAAATCGCCCGGCGTGAAGGAGCAGGGCGGCGTGCCGAATCACGTGATCAACGAGCTCGACATCACGTGCCTGCCGGACGACCTGCCGGGGTTCATCGAAGTCGACATGGGCAACCTCACGGTCGGCCACTCGCTCCACGTCAAGGAACTCGTCTTGCCCAAGGGCGTGGAGCCGGTGCTGCATCGGGGCGAAAACCCCGTCGTGGCGACGATCATCGTGCCGGTGCTGATCACCGAGGAAGAGGAAGCCGCGGCAGCCGAGGCCATTCCCGCTGCGGGCGAAGTGCCGACGACCGAGCAGGCCGCACCTGCAGAAGGCGAAGAAGCCGCCGGCGACAAGCCTGCGGCAAAGGGCGCCGAGAAGGCGGACAAGGCCGAGAAGCCCGAGAAGAAAGAGAAGAAATAATTGCCTTCCAAGATCCGGCTTATCGTCGGCCTGGGCAACCCGGGCCGGGAGTACGAGCGCACGCGGCATAACGCCGGGTACTGGCTCGTCGAGCGCTTTGCGGTGTCGTGCGGCATCGCCATGCGCAAGGACCTGAAGTACCAGGCGCTGGTCGGCCGTCACGAGAGCGGTGCGTGGCTGCTGCTGCCGCAGACGTTCATGAATGCGAGCGGCCGCTCGGTGCTGATGCTCGCGGGCTTCTTCCGCATCACGCCCGAGGAGATCCTCGTCGTTCACGACGAGCTCGACTTCGCGCCGGGCGTTGCCAAGCTCAAGCAGGGCGGCGGCATCGCCGGCCATAACGGCTTGCGCGACATCTCGCAGAAGATCGCTTCGCACGACTACTGGCGGATGCGGATCGGGATCGGTCACCCGGGCGACAAGGACCTCGGCGCAGACTGGGTCCTGCAGAAGCCTTCCGCCGACGACCGAACGGCGATCGACGAATCGATCGACCGCGCTCTCGCCGTGGTTCCGCTTTGCCTTGCAGGCGACCTGCAAGGTGCGATGTTGAAGCTGCACACGCAGGAAAAGGGCGCAGAGCGCGCAGGCGCGGCGTCCGAAGCGCCGCCCGCGGGCAAGTCTTGAGCCTGCGGTGCGGTATCGTGGGCCTGCCGAACGTCGGCAAGTCCACGCTCTTCAACGCGCTGACGCGCGCCGCGATCCCCGCCGAGAACTATCCCTTCTGCACGATCGAGCCGAACGTCGGCATCGTGCAGGTGCCCGATCCGAGGCTGGAGCACATTGCCGAGATCGCGAAGCCGCAGCGCATTGTCCCGGCGGCAGTCGAGTTCGTCGACATCGCGGGCCTCGTGGCCGGCGCTTCCAAGGGCGAGGGCCTCGGCAACCAGTTTCTCGCGCACATCCGCGAAGTCGACGCGATTGCGCACGTCGTGCGCTGCTTCGAGGATCCGAATGTGCTGCATGTCGGCGGGCGCGTCGATCCCGTCTCGGACATCGAGACGATCCATACCGAGCTCGCGCTTGCGGACCTGCAGTCGGTCGAGAAGCAGCTCGCGAAATCCGCCAAGGTGGCGCAGACGGGCGGCGACAAGGCGGCGCAGCGCCTGGTGGCCGTGCTGGAGAAGGCGCAGCGCGGGCTCGATCAGGGCAAGCCGGTCCGCACGCTCGATTGGTCGAAGGAAGAGCATGCCGTTCTGGATCCGCTCTTCCTGCTTACCGCGAAGCCTGCGCTGTACGTGGCGAATGTCGGCGAGCACGGCTTCGAGGGCAATCCGCTGCTCGAGGCGGTCGAGCGGTACGCGGCGAGCGAAGACGCACCGGTGGTGGCGATCTGCGCGGCGCTCGAGGCGCAGATCGCCGACATGCCGGACGAGGACAAGCAACTGTTCCTCGACGACATGGGGATGCACGAGCCCGGGTTGAACCGGATGATTCGCGCCGGCTACAAGCTACTCGGGCTGGAAACCTTCTTTACCGCCGGACCGCGCGAGGTGCACGCGTGGCAGCTGCACATCGGGCAGACGGCCTCCGAAGCCGCGGGCACCATCCACACCGACTTCGAGCGCGGCTTCATCCGCGCGGAGGTGATTGCGTGCGAGGACTATGTCGCTTGCGGCGGCGAGCAGCGCGCCAAGGAAGCGGGGAAAATGCGACTCGAGGGACGCGACTACGTGGTGCGGGACGGCGACGTGATTTACTTCCGTTTCAACGTCTGACGGCAGGAGCCCGTACTACTTGCCCTGCGGGTTGACCTGTTTGTGGCCCCTAGTCGAGTCTTCCCAGCCTTCCTGGCTGGTCTGGCTGACGGGTGCCGAGCCGGTGGTTTTCTGCGGCAGCCGGCTGCCGGTG
>DASYPC010000086.1:0-10010 GCA_036007105.1 Burkholderiales bacterium
TGCAGCCGGTCGAGCAGCGCGAACGCACCCGCCTCCCCGCCCTTCACCTCGAACGAAAACGTCGAGCCGGCGCTCGCGTTCTGCCGCTCGTGCAGCGGGCGGTCGGGATGGTTGCGCCGCAGGAAGTCGAGATACCAGACGTTTTCGATGCGGGGGTGCGGACGCAGGAATTCGGCGACCTTGCGCGCACCGGCCGCGCTCGCTTCCATGCGCAGCTTCAGCGTCTCGAGCGAGCGCATCAGCAGCCAGGCCGTGTGCGGGTCGCACATCGTGCCGAGCGTCGAGCGCATGCGGCGCACCGGCGCGAGCATTGCCTTGCTGCCGCTTGCGCCGCCCGCGATCAGGTCCGAATGCCCGCCGACATACTTGGTGAGCGAGGTAACGGTGAGGTCGGCGCCATGCGCGAGCGGCGTGCAGAAGACCGGCCCGAGCAGCGTGTTGTCGACGATCACCGGCGGTCTCTTGCCGCCCACCGCCAGGCGTTCGGAGACGCGCCGTGCTTCGGCGATATCGACCAGGCCGTTGGTCGGATTCGCCGGCGTCTCCAGAAAGATCGCCGCCACGCGCCCGAGGCGCTTCGCCTCCTTTACGGCGGCGTGCATCGCCGCATTGCCGTGTTCGACGTCGAAGCCGACCCGCTTCACGCCGAACTCGGGCAGGATCGACTGGATCAACGTCTCCGTCCCGCCATAGATCGGCTGGCTCTGCAGCAGCACGTCGCCGGGCCGCAGGTACGACCACAGGCAGGTCGAGATCGCGGCCATGCCGGAAGCGAAGGCGAGGCTGGCCTCGGCCTTGTCCCACAGCGCGAGCCGGTCTTCGACCACCTCGAGGTTCGGGTTGTTGAAGCGCGAATAGACGAGGCCCGGCTCCTCGTCGGGCCCGAGCTTCCTGCGCCCCTGCATCGCGGCGAAGAAGTTCTTGCCGTCCTCCGCCGAGCGGAATACGAACGTCGAGGTCAGGAACAGCGGCGGCTTCAGCGATCCTTCGGACAGCATCGGGTCGTAGCCGAACCCCATCATCAGGGTCTCGGACGCAAGCGCGCGCTTGCCGAGCGTGCGCTTGCGCCATTTCTTCTGCGCCATGGTCAGTCGGGCTGGATCCCGGCGTCGCGTATGCCCTGACGCCAGGCGGCGAACTGGTCGCGGATGAACTTGCCGAGCTCTTCGGGCGTCGATCCCTGCAGCTCGAAGCCGAACTTGTCGAGCAACTCCTTCACCTGCGCATTCGCCACCGCCGCGTTCGTATCGCGGTTGATCCGCTGGACGATGTCGCGCGGCAGGCCGGCGGGGCCGACCATCGCGCCCCAGGGCACGAGCGAATACTGCGGGAAGCCGGACTCGGCCATCGTCGGCGCGTCGGGAAACAGATGGCTGCGGCGCGCCAACAGAGTGGCCAGCACCTTGAGCTTCCCGTCCTTGGCCAGGTTCGCCCCGGGAGCCGTGCTCGCGATCGAGAAATGCAGCCGCCCGGCCACCAGATCGACCATCAGCGGCGCGTCGCCTTTGTAGGGCACGTGCAGCACATCGACCTTCGCCAGCGAGGCGAGTTGCGCGGTCGCGAGAATGCTGGTCGTGTTGCCGCTGCCGTAGTTGAGCTTGCCGGGATTCGCCCGGATGTGCGCGATCAGCTCCTGCAGCGACTTTGCGGGCACCGAGGGGTGCGCGAAGACGAAGAACGGAAATCGTCCCACGAGCGAGATCGGCGTGAAGTCGGTGACCGGGTCATAGGGAGGGTTCTTGCGCATCGCAGGCACCGCGGACAGCGCACTGTTGGTGGCGAAGAACAGCGTGTACCCGTCGGGTGGCGCGTTCTTGACGGTCTCACCGGCGATCGCGCCGTCGGCGCCGGGCCGGTTGTCCACGACGATCGGCTGGCCAAGAGACTGCGACAGCGGATTCGCCAGCGCACGGATCACCGTGTCGGCGAGGCCTCCCGCGGGAAACTGCAGCACGATCCGGATCGGCTTGCCGGGATATTGCGCCTGCGCGGCGAGCGGCACGCAGGCGGCAATCAGCACGAGCAATCGGCGGAGCATGCGGGACCCCTCCTGGGTCGTCGCGAAGCGGACAGCTTACCGGTGGGCGCGGACGGTTTCCAGCGCCTTCGGATTCACCACGTTGATCGGCTTGCCGGAGGTGTAGGCGAGGATCTGCTCGAAGATGTCCGAGAAATGGATCTCGTACTCGTCGCGCGTCACGTAGCCGATGTGCGGCGTGCACACCACGTTGTGCATGGACAGAAGCGGATGGTCCCCGTCGACGACCGGCTCTTTCTCGAAAACGTCGACCGCCGCCATTCCGGGGCGCCCGGCCTTCAGGGCGGCCACCAGCGCTCCGGGCTCGATCAGCCCCGCCCGGCTGGTGTTGACGAGCAAGGCAGTCGGCTTCATCCGGGCGAGGTCGGCCGCCGTGACAATGCCGCGCGTCGCATCGACAAGCCGCATCTGCAGCGAAACGACGTCGCACTCGGCAAAGAACGCCTCCTTCGAGGCTGCGACGGCGTGGCCTTCCGCTTTCGCCCGCGCGAGCGATTTTTCCCGAGCCCATACGAGCACTTTCATCCCGAACACCCTGCCATAGTCCGCGACCACGCGCGCAATGCGGCCGTACCCGTAGAGGCCGAGCGTGCGGCCGCGCAGGCTGTTGCCGACGCCGATCTGCCAGGTTCCCGCCCGCAGCGAAGCCATCTGCTGCGGAATCTCGCGCATCGCGGCGAGCACCAGCCCCCAGGTCAACTCTGCGGCGGCGTACGAGGGAGTATCCGCGTGCTGGCTCGACGAAACGATGACGCCACGCTCGGTGCACGCATCGATGTCGATGTGCGGGTACACGCTGCGCTGGCTGATCAGCCTGAGCTTGTCGAGGCGCTGCAGCAGCGGCGCGCGAATCTGCGTGCGCTCGCGGATCAGCACCAGCGCTTCGGTGTCGCGCAAGCGCTCGGCGAGCGCGTCGACCTCCTGCACATGATCGTTCCAGATCGTGACGTCGTGCCCCTGCAGCTTGCTGAAGCATTCGAGCGTCCGCAGCGTGTCGTGGTAGTCATCGAGGATCGAGACTTTCATGCGATCACTCCTTGCCTGTGAAGGTCGGTGTAGCGCCCGGCTTCGCGATCAGCTCCACCTGGCGCGCGACGACGGCGTAGCGTTCGCCGCGCACCTCGGCAAACGCTTCGAGATGCCGTCCGGCGACGAGATCCTCGGCATCGATGCGGAACTCGTCCCCCGGCGGGCTGCGCTCGCCCCGCGGCTTGCACTCGACCTCGAGATCGATCGTCTTCGCCGCGGGCGGCGCGCCGCGAAACGTGCGGGTCACTTCGCCGCGCACGATGCACACACCCGGCATCGTCTGCGGCGTTTTCACCGCCGTAATGCGCAGTTGCAGCCAATGGCTCGCCGCGGCGCGCGCGGCGCGATACTCTTCAGGTGCCCTCATGGCGTGCGCTCCTGTCGCTCCTGCTCCTGTAAGGGTAAGGATGCAGCAGCCGAGCCAAAGGGCGAGCCGCTTCATCGACCGCTTTTCTACCGGGCGCCGAGCCGCTGCTCGAGGCTGCGCAGCGGGTCCTCGATGGCGCTGCCGAGCTGCATCTGCGGATTCGAAGGCCTGCGCCCCCTTGCCTGCTCGATTTCCTGAACGATCTGCGTCGCGATGCCGGCCGCGACAGGAAACGACAGCGTCTGATTCAGCGCCTTCAGGTAGAACGAGCGGGAGAAGTCGGTGATCTGCGAATCGTTTCCGCAGCCGAAGGACTGGCGATCGGAGCTCGCCGCCGTGATCACCAGCGTATCGGCGTTCGCGAGCGGCGCGACGAACGCGCCCGAGTAGCACGCCGACACCACGACCACCCGGAACCGGATCTGCGCCTGATCGAGCAGCGCCTTCAGGTACTGCGGCGAAAGACCGTAGAGCTCGCGCCGCCGATGGGTAAGCGCGAGGACATGGTTGGATGTGCCGTGCGTCGTCAGGTGAAGGAACAGCACGTCCTCGTCGCGGTTCATCTTCGCGGCAACGCGCTTCAGCACATAGGCGAGCGAATGCAGCGTCGCTTCGGGCTCCGGCGAGGAGCGTCGGTTGACGAGCGTCACCGTGCGGCCCGCCGCATCGAACCGGTCTTCTAGGACTCCGCGGACCGCCTCCACCTCCTTGCGGAAGACATCCTCGCTGCCGTCCCCTCCCACGAGCACAGCGTACAGATCGACGGTCCCGGGGCGTTGCGGTGCAAGCCGCTCGAGCTGCTTCAGCACCGCGGCCGGCGGGACCTCGCTGCCGTAGGACGGCTCCGATCGCGCGGCGCCTTGCGCGCCTGCAAGCAGCGCGACGCAGAGCGCCGCTTGCAGCAGCCTGGCTACCGAAGGTGACATGCAGCGAAATGTCCCGGCTCGATCTCGCGCAGCGCCGGGACCTCGGTCCTGCAGCGCGCCTCGGCGTAGCGGCAGCGGGTGTGGAAATGGCATCCCGGCGGCGGACGCAGCGGGCTCGGCACGTCGCCCTGCACGACGATCTTCACGCGCCGCGTCGCCGGATCGGGCACCGGCACCGCGGCGAGCAGCGCTTCGGTATACGGATGCAGCGGCCGAGTGAAGAGCGTCGTCTTGTCGGCATATTCGACGAGGCGCCCGAGATACATCACCGCGACGCGATGGCTGATGTGCTCGACCACCGCGAGGTTGTGCGAGATGAAGAGGTACGAGAGCCGCAGCTCGCGCTGCAGGTCCATCAGCAGGTTGATCACCTGTGCCTGGATCGAAACGTCGAGCGCTGACACCGGCTCGTCGGCGATGATCAGGCGCGGGTTGAGCGCGAGCGCGCGCGCCACGCCGATCCGCTGGCGCTGCCCGCCGGAGAACTGGTGCGGGAACGCATCCATTTGCGCGGCTCTCAGGCCGACCCGGTCGAAGAGCGCCGCGACGCGCTCGCGCCGTACCTCGCGATTCGCTTCGCCGTGGACCTTGAGCGGCTCGGCGACGATGTCGCCCGCGCGCATGCGCGGGTTGAGCGAGGAGAACGGGTCCTGGAAGATGATCTGCATCTGCCGGCGATGCGGCCGCATCTCGCTCTTGCCAAGGCGCGTGATGTCGTGGCCTTCGAGGCGGATCGTGCCCTCGGTCGGGTCGATCAGCCGCAGCACGGTGCGGCCGACGGTCGTCTTGCCGCAGCCGGATTCGCCGACCAGCCCCAGCGTCTCGCCCGGGCCGATCGCGAAGCTGACGCCGTCCACGGCGAGCACCTGGCCGACGGTGCGGCGCAGGATCCCTTTCTTCACCGGGAAGTGCTTCTTCAGCCCGGTGACTTCGAGCACCGGCTCAGCCATTGGCCACCACGGCCACCCTGCCGGCATGCCAGCAAGCGGCGAACACGCCGGGAATCTTCTGTTCGAATGGCGGGACCTCGCGCCGGCAGATCTCGCTCGCGAGCGTGCAGCGCGGCGCGAACGTGCAGCCCGGCGGCAGGTTGCTGAGCGCCGGCACCATCCCCGGGATCTCCTGCAGCCGGCGGCTCGACTCCTCGGCGCGGTTGCGGATCAGGCCGAGGCGCGGGATCGAATTGATCAGCCCGCGCGTGTAGGGATGCTGCGGGTCGGCAAAGACGCGCTCCACGCTTCCCTCCTCGACCTTGCGCCCGGCATACATCACGATGACGCGCTCGGCGGTCTCGGCGACGATGCCCAGATCGTGCGTGATCAGGATCACCGCGGTGCCGAATTCCCGGCGCAGCTTGGCGATCACCTCGAGAATCTGCGCCTGGATCGTGACGTCGAGCGCCGAGGTCGGCTCGTCGGCGATCAGCACTTCCGGATTACAGGCGAGCGCCATCGCGATCATCGCGCGCTGGCGCATGCCGCCCGAGAGCTGGTGCGGGAACTCCTTCGTGCGCTGCTCCGGCTCGGGAATGCCGACGACGTCGAGCATGCGGATCGTCCGCTCGAGCGCCGCGTTGCGCGACATGTCCTGGTGCAG
Organism: Burkholderiales bacterium; assembly: GCA_036007105.1. GTDB lineage: Bacteria > Pseudomonadota > Gammaproteobacteria > Burkholderiales > SG8-39 > 2-02-FULL-66-14. The sequence goes on from DASYPC010000086.1 coordinate 5,957, forward strand.
GATCAGCGCCTCGCTGATCTGCCGGCCGATCGTCATCACCGGGTTCAGCGAAGTCATCGGCTCCTGGAAGATCATCGCGATGCGGTTGCCGCGGATCTTGCGCATCGTCGCTTCGTCGAGCTTCACCAGGTCCCTGCCCGCGAGGCGCACGCTGCCGCCGACGATTCTGCCGGGCGGATCGGCGACCAGGCGCATCAGCGAGAGCGCAGTCACACTCTTGCCGCAACCCGATTCGCCGACGATCGCCAGCGTCTCGCCGCGAGCGAGCGAGAACGAAACGCCGTCCACCGCCTTGACCAGCCCGGCGCGCGTATAGAAGACCGTCTGCAGGTCGTCGACCTCGAGGACACGCTCGCTCATTGGCGCTGGCGCGGATCGAGCACGTCGCGGATCGCATCGCCGAGCAGATTGGTGCCGAACACCACCGCGCTGATCGCGACGCCCGGGAAGATCACCAGCCACGGCGCGCTGCGGACGTATTCCGCCGCCGATTCGGAGAGCATGCGGCCCCAGGACGGATGCGGCTCGGGAACCCCGAGCCCGAGGAACGAAAGCGCCGACTCGACCAGGATCGCCGAGCCGAGCTGCGCGGTCCCGAGCACGATCAGCGGCGCGAGCGTATTCGGCAGCACATGGGTCACTGCGATTCGCATCTCGCTCATGCCGACCGCGCGCGCGGCCTCCACGTACGGCATTTCGCGCAGCGACAGCGCGTTGGAACGGATCACGCGCGCGACGCTCGGCACGAGCGGAATCGCGATCGCGATGATCGTATTCTGCAGCGACGGCCCGAGCGAAGCCGCCATCACCAGTGCCATGACGAGCAGCGGCAGCGACTGCATGATGTCGATGAGCCGCTGCACGAGAAGGTCGAACCAGCCGCCGAAGAAGCCGGACGTAAGCCCGATCACGACGCCGAAGAAACACCCGAGCACGGTCGCACCGACCGCGACCGCGAGCGAGATGCGCGCACCGAAGACGATGCGCGCGAGCACGTCGCGGCCCATGAAATCCGCGCCGAGCAAATGCTCGCCCCCGGGCCGCGCGAGCGACGACCTCGCATCGGTCGTGAACGGATCGAGCCCGGTCAGGCCGGCGCAGAGCGCGGTGAGCAGGAAAACGACCATGATCACGCCGCCGATCGCACCCAGCGGATAGCGCCGCGCCAGGAAAGCGAGCGAGCTGAGCCGGCCGCTGATATTCGCCCCGGCCTTTTCCAGCTCCAGCGCGTGATCGTGATTGGCCAAGGCTCTATCCCTCGTAGCGGATGCGCGGGTCGAGCACCGCGTAGGTCATGTCGACGAGGAAGTTCACCGCGACCACCACCACTGCGATGAACATCACCAGGTTCTGCACGATCGGGTAATCGCGCCAGCGGATCGCCTCGACGAGGAACCTCGCCACGCCCGGGATGTTGAACACCGTCTCGGTGACGATCAGCCCGCCGATCAGGAACGCAGCCTCGATGCCGATGATCGTCACGACCGGCAGCACCGCGTTGCGCAGCGCGTGGTCGTAATGGACCGAAGTGTCCGAGGCGCCCTTGGCGCGCGCGGTGCGGATGTAATCCTGCCGCAATACTTCGAGCATCGACGAGCGCGTGAGGCGCATCACCAGCGCCGAGCTGCGAAAGCCGACCGCGGCCGCCGGGATGCTCAGCAGCGCAACCTCCTTCCACAGGCTGCCGGGAGAGCTCTGGTAGATCGGGATCCAGCCGAACCAGTGCACGAACGCCATCAGGATCAGCAGCCCGAGCCAGAACGAGGGCAGCGACAACCCGCTCAGACTGACGATCCGAAGCACGTAGTCGAGCGTCGTGTCCTGGCGTACCGCGCTGATCACGCCGAGCGGCACGCCGATCAGCACCGAGAAGAACAGCGCGAGCACGGCGAGCTTCGCGGTGACCGGGATGCGCGGCAGGATCTCGTCGAGCGCCGGCTTCTCCGAGACGTACGCATAGCCGAGATCGCCTTTCGCCAGTCCCGCGATCCAGCGTCCGTACTGCACGACGATCGGCTGGTCGAGCCCGAGCTGCTGCTCGATCTTCTTCTTCTGCCGCTCATTCACGTAGCCCGCGGAGTCGAAGATGATGTCGGTGATGTTGCCCGGAACGACCCGCAGCAGCACGAAGATCAGCACCGACATGCCGAACAGCGTCAGCAGCATCAGCGCCAGCCTGCGGACGAGATAGGCTCCCATCGCAGGCTATCCTACGCGAGCGCGCGAGGCGCGAGCGGCGTTATTTGTCGAGCCAGACGTCTTCAAAGCGCCAGTTGTTGTAGATGCTGTTCTGCTGCAGCACATGACCCTTGACATGCGGGTGCCAGCAGGTCGCCGCCACGGTATGCAGGATGATCGGCCGCGCGGCATCCTCGGCCAGGATCTTCTCGATCTGCCAGACGAGTTGCTGGCGCTTCGATGGGTCGGCCTCCTGCGATTGCTCGGCCAGCAGCTTCTCGACCCGCGGGTTGCAGTAATTCGTGTAGTTGCGCTCCGACTTGCAGGCGTAGCCTTCGACCAGCGTGACGTCCGGGTCGTCGATGCCCGAGCCGGTCAGATTGAGCCCTACGGAATAATCGCGCCGGGTCACCTTGTTATACCAGACCGACGACTCGACGATCTCGAGCTCCGCATCGAAGTAGATCTTGTTCAATTGATCGACGAGCAGCACCGCGGGATCCTTGAATGCCTGGAAGTCGCGCGTCGACACCTTGATCTTCAGCCGCTTCGCCGGACCGTACCCTAGGTCCGTCATGATCCTGCGCGCGGCGACCAGCCGCTCGGCCGGAGTGCCGCCGTAACCCGGCAGGGAATCCAGCAGCTCCTTCGGCAGGCCCCACCGGCCGTGCGGCGACGCGAGCATCGCCCCGGAAATGCTGGCCTTGCCCCGCTCGAGTATGTCATTCATCGCCTGCCGGTCGATCGCCAGCGTCATTGCCTTGCGCAGGTTCTCGTCGTTGAACGGCGCGCGGTCGCGGTTGACGAGCAGGTTCGTGGTGACGCCCGTCGGCGCGAGCTCGCACACGGCTTTCGGCGAGCGCGCAAGAACGTCCCCTACGAGCGGCGGCGTGATGTCGGCGACAAATGTCAGGTCGAACTCGTTGGCAGCGAATGCGAGCGTGCGCGTGGCGCGGCTGGCGACGATGCTGAACTGGATCCCGTCGAGATATGGGCGCCCGGGCTTCCAGTATTCCTTGTTCTTCGCGAGCGTGATCGTCTTGTTCGAATCGAACGTTACGAACCTGAACGGGCCCGTGCCGACCGGTTTCGTGCGCATGTCTTTCAACGCGACATGGCAGGGGTAGACCGGAGAGAGGTTCGTCGCGAGCAGCGCCGGGAACGAGGCCTGCGGAGCGGCGAGCACGAATGTCGCCTCGTAGTCGCCGTTGGTCGTGACCTCCGAGAGGTTGCGCCACCAGATGGCGCGGGGATTCTTGCGGAAATCGTCCGGATCCTTGCCGATCAACCGGTGCCAGGTGCACTGCACGTCCTTCGCGGTGAACGGCTTGCCGTCGTGCCACTTGACGCCGCGGCGAAGCGTCACGGTGAACCGGGTGCGTGATGCGTCCCATGTCCAGCGCTCGGCCAGTTCCGGCACGATCGTATCGAGCCCGTTGCGCGGCTTGGACGGATCGAACATCAGCAGGTTGTTGAAGACGGCCGAGAACGGCATCGCCGTCGCAATCGTTGCTTCCTCGTGGATCGACGCGCTCGGCGGGTTGGAGCTGTTGTACGACCGCAGGACCCCGCCTGATTTCTGCGCGAGCGCCGTGGGAGCGGCAAGCGCCACGGCGGCGCAGCCGATCGTGGCGACCGCAGCGTGCCTCAGATCCATCTGCCGCTCGCGGCGCCTACTTGTCCAGCCAGACGTCCTCGAAGCGCCAGTTGTTGTAGATGCTGTTATGGTGCAGCGCAAACCCCTTCAGTTGCGGCTGCCAGCAGGTGGCCGAGCGCCGGTAATAGATGATCGGCCGGGCGAGGTCCTCGGCGAGCTTGCGCTCGATCTCCCAGACGATCTTCTTCCGCTTCGCGACATCGCTTTCCTGCGACTGCT
>DASYPC010000087.1:0-9678 GCA_036007105.1 Burkholderiales bacterium
CGAGCGCGAGTTCTGGAGCGGCAACGACCTGCAGGCGCTCTACCAGGGCTCGGTCAACGCGCGCCACACGATCGGCTCGCTCGAGCGCATCTTCGAGGCGGGCTTTCGCGAGTTCACGAAGCTGCGCAGCCAGCGCACGTCGGAGCCCTCGGTCATGGTGGACGGCGCGCGCCGCGCGATGCGCGCCACCTACCAGCGCGAGATGGACCATCTCGAAAGCCACCTCGCATTCCTCGCCTCGACCGGTTCGGTGTCGCCGTACGTCGGCTTGTTCGGAACGGTGTGGGGCATCATGCACGCGTTCCGCGGCCTGTCGAACGTGCAGCAGGCGACGCTTGCGCAGGTCGCACCGGGAATCGCCGAGGCGCTGGTTGCCACCGCGATCGGCCTCTTCGCGGCCATTCCCGCCGTGGTCGCGTACAACCGCTATTCGCACGACATCGACCGGCTCGCGATCCGCTTCGAGAGCTTCATGGAGGAGTTCTCGAACATCCTGCATCGGCAAGTGGTGAGGTAGCGCGCATGGCGCGCCTGCACTCCAAGCGCGGACCGATGCACGAGATCAACGTCGTGCCGTATGTCGATGTGATGCTGGTGCTGCTCGTCATCTTCATGGTGACCGCGCCACTCGTCACGCCGGGCGTCGTGGACCTCCCGTCGATTGCCAAGGCGCCGGTCGCGCCGGTGGCTCCGCTCGAAGTGATCATCAAGGAGGATCTGTCGGTCCTGCTGCGAAGCCGCGACGCGAAGGGCGGCGCTGGCGATGAGCGGCTTGTCGCGCGCGGCGAGCTCGGCAAGCTCATCAAGGAGCGGCAGCAGGCGAATCCCGACCAGCCGGTGCTGATCGCAGCCGACAAGAACGTTCGCTACGAGGCGGTGCTCAACGTCATGGACGAGCTGCAAAAGCAGCAGGTGCGCAGGGTGGGCCTGCTCGTGAAGCCGGCGCAATGAGCGAGGCGGCGAGCGCTGCACTTTTCGACGAACGGCCCGATCCGGGGCGTCTCTTTTCGATTGCGCTCGCCGCTGCGGTGCACGTGCTGCTGCTCGCGGTGCTGCTCCTGGGCGTGCGCTGGCAGAACCGCCCGCCCGAGGCGGTCGTGGTCGAGTTGTGGCGCGAGCCGCCTCCGCCGCCGGTGCGTGTCGAGCCCAAGCCCGAACCGGTCCCCGAGCCGGTCGTCGAACCGCCGAAGCCGGAGCCGGTCATAGAGAAGCCGGACATCGCGGTCAAGGAGCCGCCGCGTCCCAAACCCAAGCCCGAGGTCAAGCGGAAGCCCGAAGTGAAGCCGATGCCCGAAGTGAGACCGAAGCCGGAAGCGAAGCCGAAGCCGGAGGCCAAAGCCAGGCCCGAGCCGAAGGCGCGGCCTCGCGACGACGAAACGCAAAAGCGCCTGCGCGAGGAGCTTGCCCGCGAGCAGCTTGCGTTCGCCAGCGAACGCGAGCGCCAGTCGATCAAGGACCAGCTCGCGCGCGATTCGGCGGCGGCGAACAGCAAGGCGCTCGCGGCCTGGGCGGACAAGGTGCGCGCGCGGGTGCGCAGCAACATCATCCTGCCGCAGGACGTCAAGGGCAATCCGGAGGCGATTTTCGACGTGGTGCAGCTCCCGACCGGCGAAGTGCTCTCGGCGAAGCTGCGCAAGTCGAGCGGCATGCGGGTGCTCGACGAGGCGATCGAGCGCGCGATCCTCAAGTCCTCGCCGTTGCCCAAGCCCGACAGGCCGGACCTCTTCATGCGTGCTTTCGAGCTGAAGTACCGGCCACTCGATTGAATATAATTCGCCCGATGCGACTGTTTTTCGCGGCTCTGGTCTTCCTTGCGGCCGCTTCCTCCGCCACCGCACAACTCTCGATCGAAGTCACCGGCGCCGGGGCGCAGCGGCTGCCGATCGCGATCGCGCCGTTCGCGGGCGAGGGCGCGCTTTCGACCGGGATTTCTGCGATCGTGCGCGCCGACCTCGAGCGCAGCGGCCTGTTCCGCGGGATCGAGGTGCCGCAGCTCACTCCGGCCCTGACCGAGAGCTCGAACGTGAACTTCACGGAGTGGCGCTCGCGCCTGGCGGATGCGCTGGTGCTCGGCTCGGTCGCCACACGCCCCGACGGGCGCTTCGAAGTGCGCTTTCGCCTGTACGACGTGGTGAAGCAGACCGCCCTCGGCGGCGTCGCCTACACGCTCACGCAGACCCAGGTGCGGGCGACCGCGCACCGCATCGCCGATTACGTCTACGAGAAGCTCACCGGCGAAAAAGGCGTGTTCTCGACCCGCATCGCGTACGTGGTAAAGCGCGGCACGCGCTTCGAGCTGCAGATCGCCGACGCCGACGGCGCCGGAGAGGAAACCGCGCTCGCCTCCTTCGAGCCGATCATCTCGCCCGCCTGGTCGCCCGACGGCAAGCGCCTCGCGTACGTCTCGTTCGAGAACAAGAAGCCGGTCGTGTACGTGCACTCGCTGCTCGACGGAAAGCGCCACGTGGCGGCGAACTTCAAGGGATCGAACTCCGCACCGGCGTGGTCGCCCGACGGCTCGAGGCTCGCGGTGGCGCTGTCTCGCGACGGCGGCTCGCAGCTCTTTATCATCAACGCCGACGGCAGCGGCCTGCGGCGTCTGACCAATTCGGCGGGGATCGACACCGAACCGGTGTTCTCGCCCTACGGTCAAACGATCTATTTCACTTCCGACCGCGGCGGCAGCCCGCAGATCTACCGGATGCCCGCCGGCGGCGGCGACGCGCAGCGGGTCACGTTCGAGGGGAGCTACAACGTGTCGCCGCGCATCAGCCGGGACGGCAAGAGCCTCGCCTACATTGCGCGCAACGGCGGCAAATTCCAGGTTGCGCTGCTCGATCTTGCCTCGCGCCAGGCGCTGACGCTCACCGACAGCGACAAGGACGAGTCGCCGAGCTTCGCCCCGAATGGCCGCATGATCCTGCTCGCTACGGTGATTGGCGGCAGGGGCGTGCTCTCTGCAGTCTCTTCCGACGGGCGGGTCAAGCAGCGCCTGAGCGTCGCTGCGGGCGACGTGCGCGAGCCGGCCTGGGGACCGTTCATCCAATAAATAAGCAGGAGAAAATAGTCATGCGTACCGTTTGGATCGCAGCATTGCTTGTCGCAGTACTCGCCGGGTGCGCGGCCACACCGGAGGAGCAGGAGGGCGCAGGGGTCGAGGATCGCAAGCCGGGCACCAAGCCGCCGACGATCGCCCAGACGCAGCCGATCAGGCAGCCGCCGGTCGCGGCGGTGGACCTCACGGGCAAGCCGGGCGGACGCTCGATCCTCACCGACCCGTCGTCGATCCTCTCCAAGCGCTCGATCTACTTCGACTTCGACCGCTATGACGTGAGAGACGAGTTCAAGCCGCTGGTCGAAGCGCATGCGCGTTACCTGCGCGACAATGCGCAGGCGAAGATGCTGATCCAGGGGAACACCGACGAGCGCGGCAGCCGCGAGTACAACCTCGCGCTCGGGCAGAAACGTTCTGAAGCGGTCAAGCGCATGCTGCTGCTGCTCGGCGCGAAGGAGAATCAGGTCGAGGCGGTGAGCCTGGGCGAAGAGAAACCCAAGGCCGAGGGCCATACGGAAGAGGCCTGGGCGCAGAATCGCCGCGGCGACATCCTCTACCAGGGCGAGTTTTGATGCGTGGCGCAAGGGTCGCCGCGGCGCTCGCGGCGGCGCTTTGGCTGTCGAGCGCGGCGGGCGCGCTGTTTGACGATGACGAAGCGCGCCGGCGGATCGAAGTGCTGCGCCAGCAGGTGGAGGCGAACGCCCGCGCGCTGGAGGAGCGTCTTGCGCGGATCGAGGACCGCCGCCCGCTCGTCGACCTTGCGGCGCAGATCGAGGCGCTGCGCGCCGAGCTCTCGAAGATGCGCGGCCAGCTCGAAGTGCTCGCGAACCAGATCGATACCGCGGACAAGCGCCAGAAGGATCTCTACGTCGACATCGACACCCGGCTGAGGAAGCTCGAGCAGCCGAAGGAGCCGGCGGCGGCCGAAAAGCCGCCGGCGGAAAACGCGGTTCCGGCCGCCGAGACGAAGGGCTACGAGGCCGCGCTCAACCAGTTCAAGCTCGGCAACTACCCGCTCGCGATCTCGGCGTTCCAGGGATTTCTCGTCACGTACCCGACGAGCAGGCTGGCTGCGTCGGCCCAGTACTGGATCGGCAACGCGCACTTCGCGCAACGCGACTACAAGCAGGCGATCGCCGCGCAGCAGAAGCTGCTCCAGTCCTGGCCGGACGACGCGAAGGCGCCCGACGCGATGCTCAACATCGCCACCTCGCAGGAGGCGCTCAATGACCGGCGCGGGGCGCAAAAGACGCTCGAAGCGCTGCTCGCCAAATATCCCGGGACGCCCGCGGCGGCGAGCGCGAAGCAGCGTCTCGCGCAGGGACCGAAGCGCTGAAGCGCGCGGTCGTCCTTCTCTCCGGCGGACTCGACTCGGCGACCACGCTCGCGTGGGCGCGCCGGGAGCCATTCGATTGCTACTGCCTCTCGGTCGACTACGGCCAGCGTCACGGCGCCGAGCTCGCTGCAGCAAGGCGCATCGCCGCGCGCCACGGCGCGGCCGAGCATCGCATCGTCTCGATCGATCTCGCGCAGTTCGGCGGATCGGCGCTCACCGATCGCTCGATCGAGGTTCCGTCGAGCGGCGTGCGCGCCGGAATCCCGGTGACTTACGTGCCGGCGCGCAACACGATCCTGCTTGCGCTCGCGCTCGGCTGGGCGGAGGTGCTCGAGGCGCAGCACCTTTTCGTCGGCGCGAACGCGGTGGACTATTCGGGCTACCCGGATTGCCGCCCGGAATACCTCGATGCGTTCGAGGCGCTCGCGAACCTCGCGACCAAGGCCGCAGTGGAAGGACGCAAGATCGAAGTCCGCGCTCCCCTGATCGATCTGCCGAAAGCGCAGATCGTGCGGCTCGCGCTCGAGCTCGGCGTCGATCCGGCGATGACCGTGACGTGCTACCAGCCGGATGCCGAGGGGCGGGCCTGCGGTGCGTGCGATGCGTGCCGCATCCGCAAGGCGGGATTCGAGGCGGCGGGAATTGCCGACTGCACGCGCTATGCTTGAGGAATGAGCATTCAACAGAGGGGGGACGGTGACGAATCGAGGGAGCATCGCGGGCCTTGCTCTGGCACTGGGCCTGAGCGTCGGCGCAGCGGCTGTGGCGGCTGAGCGCAGCATCGACAAGGAAATCGTGGTCGCCGCGTCGGTCGACGACGCCTGGGCCGCGTGGACGACGCGCGAAGGCATCGTCAGCTTCTTTGCGCCGGACGCCCAGGTCGATCCCCGCGTCGGCGGCGCGTTCCAGATCTACTTCAACCCGCTCGGCGCTCCCGGGTCGAAAGGCGCCGACGACATGCGCTTCATGGCGCTGCAGCCGAAGAAGATGCTGTCCTTCGACTGGAACGCGCCGCCCCACCTGCCCGCCGCGCGAGCGCAGCGCACGTTCGTCGTGGTGCGGTTCGCGCCGCTCGACGGCAAGCAAACGCGCGTCTCGATTCACCATACCGGCTGGGGCGACGGCGACGAGTGGGACAAGGCCTACGCGTACTTCGATCGCGCGTGGGGCAACGTGCTCGCCGGCATGAAGAAGCGCTTCGAGTCCGGGCCGCAGGACTGGTCGGAGTGGCTGCAGCAGCTTCGCCAGGTGCAGGATAAGGCCGGCCAGAAGTAGATCGTGGGCGACGCGAATCCCGCGCAACTCGCCCCGTACGTGGCGTGGGGGGCGTTCGCGCTCGCGTTCGTGTTCGGAGCGGTCGCGAACAAGACCGACTTCTGCACGATGGGGGCGGTGTCGGACTGGGTCAACATGGGCCACACCGGCCGCATGCGCATGTGGCTGCTGGCGATCGGCGTGGCGATCCTCGGCGCGAACGCGCTGCATCTCGCGGGCGCGATCGACCTTTCGAAATCGATCTACCCCGGGCCGAACTTCACCTGGCTCTCGTACCTCGTCGGCGGGTTCCTGTTCGGCGTCGGGATGACGCTCGGCTCCGGCTGCGGCTCGAAGACGCTGATCCGGATCGGCGGAGGCAACCTCAAGTCGGTGGTCGTGTTCATCGTTACCGGGATCGTGGCCTACATGACGCTGCGCGGCATCTTCGGTGCGTTCCGCGTCAACGTGCTCGAGCAGGCCTCGCTCACGGTCCAGGGCGGCCAGGACCTGCCCTCGCTACTCTCCCGACTCTCGGGCGGGGACAAGAAAATGTGGATCCTCGCGCTCAGCGCACTCGCCGGCGGCGGCCTCATCGCCTATGCCTACAGCTCGAAGGATTTCCGCTCGACCTTCGATTACACGCTGGGCGGGGTTGTTACCGGTTTGGTCGTGGTGGGCGGGTGGTATGTGAGCGGGCACATCGGTCACGTCGCGGAAGACCCGCAGACGCTGCAGGAAGCGTTCGTCGCCACCAACACCGGCCGCATGGAAGCGTTCAGCTTCGTCGCGCCGCTTGCGTTCTCGCTCGAGTATCTGATGCTCTGGACCGACAAGTCGCGGATCGTCACTTTCGGCATCGCTTCCGCCGCCGGGGTGATCCTGGGCTCGCTTGCCTACGCGCTCGCGTCGCACAAATTTCGCTGGGAGGGTTTTCGCGATGCAGAAGACACGGCGAACCATCTGATCGGCGCGGCGCTGATGGGATTCGGCGGCATCACCGCGCTCGGCTGTACGATCGGCCAGGGCATCTCCGGGTTCTCCACGCTCGCGCTCGGCTCGATCATGACCTTCGTCGCGATCGTCGCCGGTGCGGCCGCCACGATGAAGTGGCAATACGCGCGAATGCTGCGAGAAAGCTAGATTTCGTTGACGCTTTCCCGTGCGAGCGAATAAAATTCGCAGCCTTTTCCGCAAATTCTCCGGGTCGTTAGCTCAGCTGGTAGAGCAGCGGACTTTTAATCCGTTGGTCGGCGGTTCGAATCCGCCACGACCTACCAATTTCTTCAAGCAGTTAGGACGGTGCATTCTCTGCGCGCGCCGACCAACGTAGGGAATTCGTAGGGCAAAAGTCCGTTGGTCCGCGTTATGCGCCCGCGATCAAAGGCTTAAGGTGCGCACCCGCTGACGTCGGCTTCCGCCACCTCCGCAGTCGATCCTTGTGCGGGCCGACCGGGTGATCGAGTAGATCGGGTTCTGGAATGGCCATCGTTGGCCGATAGCGGATATTCACGGTTGTGCCAAATTTGCGCCACGACTTGCTAGCAAACAGTCGGTTTGGGTTGGTCTTCCGAGGCACGATAGAAGCTGGCAAGCGCTACGAGCGGCTTTAGCTTCGACGTTTAATCCGACGAATGACCGCTTTCGACCCCAAACAGACATTCGAGCATAGACTTTCCGATGACAGAGCTTTATCCGATCCGCACTCCCGCGCAATTGAGAATCGAGGGCAAACCATGAAGATAAAACTGCTTATTTTCTTGAGCGCCTTGTTCCTTGTGCCCGGACTACGAGATGCTCTCGGAGCACCACAGCAGGACTCAGGATCACCTGCGCGAAGAGTCATCATCTTTGTTTGGGATGGACTTCGAGCTGATGACGTAACTGCGGAAAACACGCCGAATTACTTCGCCCTCGCTCGATCCGGGGTCGTCTTCGCGGATCACCACGCCGTATATCCAACCTTCACGATGATGAACTCCGCGTCCATTGCGACTGGAACGTACCCGGGGGTGCATGGGTTCTACGGCAACGTGGTGTACGCGCCGAATGCGAAGGGAAAGAACGCGAAGGGGGTCGATATCGATTTTTCTGCCCCGGCGTTCATAGAGGACTTCGGCGTGGTCGAAGCTGTGCGGGAGTCCTACCAAGGGAAGCTCACGCTTATTTCAACAGTCCTCCAAACAGCACAGGCCAAAGGGCTATCGACGGCGGCAATCGGCAAGTTCGGCGCCGCTTTCATCCAGGACTACAAACGAGGAGGCATCATCCTCGATGAGGATGCGGCGATGCCGCTCAGTTTCGCCAAGGAACTGCAGAAGGCGGGTTATGCCCTGCCAAGGAACACGATCAACGCGTACCACGCGGGTGCGTTGGCGCTCGCCAATGACAACGGTGATCCGACGGCTCCCATTGCCATTCAGAGGCTCAATGATGGGCAGACCGCGAATCCGCTCGACCGCACGGGGGCGCTTTCTCGGCGTGGGTTCAAGTATCTTACCGACGTATTCGTCAATTACATCCTCCCGAATAAGAACCCGGATGTCACGGTCTTTTGGTCGAAGGAGCCCGACGCGACGAACCACGCGTACGGGCCCGGGACATACAACTCAATCGATGCGACAAAGATGAACGACGAGATCCTGGGCCGGGTCATGGACAAGATCCGCGAGCTCGGCTGGGAGCAGAGTACCGACATCATCATCACTCAGGACCACAATCACAGCACGGTTTCCGGCGATGTCGCCCACTACCCGTTGCGGGCAATTGTCGATAGCCGCGTCGGCTCGCATGACCCATACGGATACTCGGTCTCCGGCTTCGTGCGCACGGCCGAGTTGCTTACCCGGGACGGGCTGAAGGCCTACGATGGCGCTGGCTGCCGCGACATACCGACTTTGTCAGGCATCCTGTCCGACGGAAGCCGCCTTCACCCCACCAAGAATGACGCGGATGGAAGCGCTTGTGGCAAGGCGCAAAAGTACACCTCGCCAAGATACTTGGTGCCGAAGCCGGTCCCTGCCGGTGGCATCGTTGTGGCGGCGAACGCGGGGAGCGATTACCTCTTCGTCCCGGATGGCGACCTCAACGCCGTCAAGGCCGCTGTGGTGAGCCTCCAGAGCCGCCTGCAGTTCGGCGCAATTTTCGTGAGCGACAAGTATGGGGACGTTGCTGGGACGCTCCCGATGAGCCTGATCAACACCGAGAATTCGGTCGCCGGCCGTGCGCCAGACATCATCGTCAGTTTTGCTTTCGACGAAAACGTGGCCGTGGCAGGCCGTGCTGGTATCAGCTACGCGAGCTCGGTCAACCGCAGGGGCGACCACGGCAGTTTCTCGCCAACCGATACGCACATTTCCATGATGGCCCATGGGCCAGACTTCAAGTCGGGCTTTTATGACACGCTTCCTACGGCGAACGTCGACATCGCGCCTACGGTCGCGCGCATCCTCAACTTCAACATGCCCGGCGTTCAAGGACGAGTGCTTGAGGAGGCGTTGAAGGACGGACCACACGTCACGGAATACACGACCCGAGGCAAGACTTACCGATCCTCAAAAAAGACCGGGTTGAAGGTAAAACTCCCCACTGACGTTGACGGCCGCACCATCGATCCCAACCTGACGACGTACTCCGCCGAGTTGAAGACGAAGATCCTGACCCGAAGCGGAGGCGGCACGAGCTACATTTACTTCGACCAGGCTAGGGCAATTCGCGAATAGGCCTTCATGGCCTACGACTAACTACCCGCGAATGTCCGCTCTTGGCCGAAAGCAGACGCTCACGAACGACTGCTTTCGACCCAAAGCGGTCATTCGCAAACTTCTGAATAAGTGGCATTCGTTGCAGAGACAGACTCTCTAACCAAGTTGAGGTCAAGGCGTAGACTTCCCCATCACGCTCGTTCATAAGAGGGAATATGGGCCAGACAAAGCGCAGGCGCTTGCTATTGATTGTGGGCGCTCTGGTTGCTGTCGACCGAATCGGCTTTGCGCAGCAAAGCACCAAGGTCTGGCGGGTGGGATATATAGCT
>DASYPC010000088.1:0-10676 GCA_036007105.1 Burkholderiales bacterium
ATCCGCGAGGAGTCGTCATGCACCAGCGTTTGGCTGGTGTTGGTTCCGGCACGCGCAGGCGCTGCATTGCCGATCTTGTACTGTTGAAAGCTCGCCTTGAAGTTGCCGCTGATCGTCACACTCGATTGCGCGAGCGCAACGCCCGGAGCCGCCAGCGCCCCTGCGACCGCCACTGCCAGAAGTTTCTTGTTCATCAATGAATCTCCCAATCGTTGAAATTTCGGGCAGGCAAACTTGACACGCGCCACCCCGCTCGGACCTCTCAATTGAGAAGTTGCATGAATTGTCTCAGGCGACGTCTCGCCGGGGCAACGGTTGCCGGCACTTTTTCACGCTTTTTCCGCACTGCGTTGCGTCAATGCAACATTTCCTATAGTTCATATATTTCAAATAGTTAGTTATCCAAAACGAGCGCTCGAAGTGCCGCGCCAGGGTCGGCAGCCCGCATGAAAGCCTCGCCAACCAGAAAAGCCTGAATACCGCTCTTTCGCAACTGCAGCACGTCGTCCCGACCCCGAATTCCGCTTTCCGTCACTACGGTCTTGCCGGCCGGGATTCTAGGCAGCAAATCCAGCGTCGTTTGCACGTTCGTCACAAAAGTCCGCAGGTTGCGATTGTTGATTCCGATGAGGGGCGTCGCAAGCGACAACGCAGCGTCCACCTCGCTTGGCTCGTGGATCTCGATCAGCACCGCCATCCCGAGGCTTTGCGCAAGCCGCTCGAGCTCGCGCAAGGCTTCGACCGGGAGCGCGGCGGCTATCAGCAAAATGCAATCGGCGCCGATCGCGCGGGCCTCCAACACCTGGTACGGCTCGACAATGAAGTCCTTGCGCAGGACCGGTAGCGTGCACGCCGCACGAGCGGCGGAGAGGTGCTCCGGCGCGCCCTGGAAGTACTCCCGGTCGGTGAGCACTGACAAGCACGCCGCCCCTCCGGCTTCGTAGCTCCGCGCAATCGCGGCAGGATCGAAATCCTTGCGGAGCAGTCCTTTGGACGGGCTTGCGCGCTTGATTTCGGCGATGACTGCCGTGCTTCCCCCAGCCATCTTCGCGCGGAGGGCTCCCACAAAGTCGCGTGGCGGCGGTGCCGCACGCGCGAGACGCTCGATCTCGTCGATCGAGGCAAGCCGCCGGGCCGCGGCCGTTTCGGCGCGCTTCGTGGCAAGGATGCGCTGCAGAATGTCCGACACGCGGTGCGTCAGCCTTTGCCGCGGAACTGGTTCGTTGCGGCGACGAAGTCGTCGAGCTTGGCCTTCGCTTCGCCGCTCGCGATCACCCGGCGCGCGCGCTCGATTCCACCCTGCAGCGACTTGGCGTGTCCCGCGAGGTAGATCGCAGCGCCCGCGTTGAGCACCACGATATTGAGCGCCGGGCCGGGCTGATTCTCCAGCACTGCAAGGATCATCGCCTTGGATTCTTCGACCGTGTTCACCTGGATCGCGCGCCGGTCGTACAGCTCCAGCCCGAATTGCGACGGATGGATCTCGTACTCGCGGATTTCACCATTGGCGAGCTCGCCGACCGCGGTCGGGCCGGAAATCGAAATCTCGTCCAGGCCTTCCAGCCCGTACACCACCATGACATGTTTCGCCCCCAAGCGGTGCAGCACCCGTACCTGGATCCCGACGAGATCCGGATGAAACACGCCGAGCAGCAGGTTCCGCGCGCCGGCCGGGTTGGTCAGAGGTCCGAGGATGTTGAAAAGCGTGCGCACGCCAAGCTCCTTGCGCACCGGCGCGGCATGCTTCATCGCCGGATGGTGCGCAGGCGCGAACATGAAGCCGATGCCGATTTTCTCGACGCACGCCGCGATCTGCTCCGGCGCGAGGCTGACGTGGGCGCCCAGCGACTCGAGAACGTCCGCGCTGCCCGAGCGGGAGGAAACCGCGCGGTTGCCGTGCTTCGCGACCTTGGCGCCGGCGGCCGCCGCGACGAACGCGGCCGCCGTGGATACATTGAACGTATGCGCCGCGTCTCCGCCAGTGCCGACGATGTCGATCACTTCACTGGGATCCTTCACCGGCACGGTGGTGGCGAACTCGCGCATGACCTGTGCCGCCGCCGCAAGCTCGCCGATCGTTTCCTTTTTCACGCGCAGGCCGATGATGAACCCCGCGATCTGCGCCGGCGTCAGCTCTCCACCCATGATCTGGCGCATGACGTGAAGCATCTCGTCGTGGAACACCTCCCGGTGCTCGACGGTGCGCTGGATCGCCTCGGCAATCGTGATTTTCATGGCTGCCTCCCCTTCAGAAAATTGTCGAGCATGCGATGGCCGTGCTCGGTGAGCATCGCCTCCGGATGAAACTGCACGCCTTCCACCGCGAGCGAGCGATGTCGCAGGCCCATGATCTCGCCATCCTCGGCCTGCGCGGTGAGGGCCAGGCAGTCAGGCAGCGTTGCGCGCTCGACGACGAGGGAGTGATAGCGCGTGGCGACGAAATCGTCGGGAACGCCGGAAAAAACACCGCGCCCGTCGTGGCGGATGCGCGAGACCTTGCCGTGCATGACTTGCTTCGCGCGCACCACCTTGCCGCCGAACGCCTGCCCGATCGCCTGGTGACCCAGGCACACGCCGAGAATGGGAATCTTCCCCGAGAGCCGCTCAAGAACCTCGAGCGTGATGCCCGCCTCGTTCGGGGTGCACGGCCCCGGAGAGAGGACGATGCGCTCGGGCGCAAGACCCGCGAGCGCGTCCACGGTAATCTCGTCGTTCCGCCACACTGTGACCGTCGCGCCAAGCTCGCCCAGGTACTGCACGAGGTTGTAGGTGAACGAGTCATAGTTGTCGATCATCGCGATCATGGTCTCGCCTCCTTCGATCGCTCGAGCGCGTTCTTCACGCGGTCAATGACGCCGCGCCAGTCCCCGGGCGATTGCTGCCTGAACAGGCGCGCGCTGGGATACCAGGGGCTGTCGTCGCGCCCGCGCAGCCAGCGCCAATCGGCGGCAAACATGAGCAGGACCCAGACCGGTTTGCCCAGCGCGCCGGCGATGTGCGCTACCGCCGTGTCCGTGGTGACGACGAGATCGAGATTGGCAATCACGGCTGCAGTCTCGGCAAAATCGGTGAGCCGCTCCGAAAGGTCGAGCGCCGCACCCGACGCGAGCCGAGCCAGGTCCGAAGCGCGCTCGCCCACTTGCAGGCTGTGCCAGCGCACGCCGGGGACCTCGAGAAGAGGCAGGCACGGTTCGAGACCGATGCCGCGCCGCCGCTCGCTCCCTTGCTTCGGATTGCCTGCCCACACGAGACCGGCTCGCAGCGCACCATGAGCAGGCGCGAGCGTCTCGCGCCATTGCGCGACCAGCGCCGGATCGGCGTCGAGATACGGAAGCTGCGCGGGGATCGTCTCGACGGTGGTTTTGAACGCGAGAGGCAGCGACGCGATCGGGCAATGAAGGTCGTGAGGGGGCAGCGCTTGATCCTCGAACACGAGCGTGGCCCATTTTCTGTAGGGCATGCACAGGCGCTCGAGCGAGCGCGGCAGTTCGAGGAGAACCCGCGCCCCTCGAGCGGCGAGCAACGGCACATAACGAAGGTACTGCACGGTATCGCCGGTACCTTGCTCCGAGAGAACCAGCAGGGCGCGGCCCCGACAATCCGATTCGCCGAGCCAGCGGGGCGCCGCGGAGCGCGGTGGCGGCGCGAGCCAGCGCGGGCTCTTCGAGCGCCATTCATGCTCCAGCCAGCCGCGCTCGTAGTCGCCGAGTGCAAGCAGCGCCCACGCCCGGTTCCAATGCGCATCGGGATGCTCGGGTTGCAACGCGAGCGCCGCGTCGTAGCTTGCGACGGCGTCGGCATCACGCTCCAGAGCGCGCAAAGCATTCCCGCGGTTGTAGTGCGCCTCGGCGCGACGCGGATCGACCGCAAGCGCCCGGCGGTAGCTCTCGAGTGCTTCGGCATGCCTTCCGAGCGCCGCAAGCGCCAGCCCGCGGTTCAACAGCGCGTCCGCGTGATCCGGACGGTGCGCGATAGCCTCGTCGAAGCTTGCCAGCGCCTCCTCGTGGTGGTCCATCGCAAGCAGCGCGTTTCCCCTGTTGTAGCGCGCTTCGACGTTGCGCGGTGCGAGCGCGAGCGCTCGATCGAAACTGCCGAGCGCTTCCGCGAACCTTCGCAGCGCATGCAGCGCATTCCCACGGTTGACAAGCGCCGCAAGGTCGCGCGGCTGCAATGAGAGCGCCTGGTCGAAGCTCGCGAGCGCGTCCGCGTGACGACCGAGCCGGTCCAGCACGACGCCGCGGTTGTACAAGATGCCGGCGTCCTGCGGCCTCGACTGCAATGCCTGGTCATAGGCATCCAGCGCCTCGGCCAGCCGCCCCTGCGCGAAGCACGCCTCGGCAAGGAGTTCCAACGCCTCGGCGTGGCCGGGGCTCGCCTCGAGCACGTAGCGGCAGATTCCTTCCGCGCTCAGCCACTCGCCTCGCTGCAGGCAAAGCGTCGCCTGGCGAATGGCTTCGGCGCTCGATCGATCGCGCGTGGCCATCGTCATCCCGCCTGCTCCGCCGATGCGACCTCGGCCGCGCGCAGCAGGGCGCGCGCCTTGTGCAGTGTCTCGGCCCATTCCGATTGCGGAATCGAGTCGGCGACCACGCCGGCGGCGGCCTGCACGTGCAGCACGCGATTTTTCACCACCGCCGTGCGGATGGCGATGGCGACATCCATGTCGCCGTTGAAGCCCAGATAGCCCACTGCGCCGCTGTAGATTCCGCGTTTCACGGGCTCCAGCTGGTCGATGATCTGCATGGCGCGCACCTTGGGTGCACCAGTGACGGTCCCCGCGGGGAAGCTCGCTTTGAGGACGTTCACCGCGCCGAGCCCCGGGACTACGCGGCCCTCGACATTGGAAACGATGTGCATCACGTGCGAGTAGCGCTCGATCACCATCCTGTCGGTCACTCGAACCGAGCCGGTTGCCGCAACGCGGCCGACATCGTTGCGGCCCAGATCGATCAGCATGACATGCTCCGCGCGCTCCTTGGGGTCGGCGAGCAACTCGGCCGCGATCGCCGTGTCCTCCTCGGGCGTCGCCCCGCGGGGTCGAGTGCCGGCGATCGGACGAAGCGTGATGTCGTTTCCCGACAGCCGCACGAGGATTTCGGGCGAAGCCCCGATCACGTGATGATCGGCAAAATCGAAGTAGAACATGTAGGGGGAAGGATTGAGGCTGCGAAGCGCCCGGTACAGCGCGAGCGGGGGCGACGCGAACGGGCGCGAAGTGCGCTGAGAGATCTGCACCTGCATGCAATCGCCGGCAAACACGTATTCCTTGGAGCGGCCGACGGCCTCGAGGAACTGCGCCTCTGTGAAGGACCGCGTGAGCGGCGCGGAGCCTGCCTCAGCCGCCGGCGCTTTCGCATTTCCCTCGGCGGGCAGCAGCGTCTCCTCGGGCAACGGCGACGCGAGGCGCGCACGCAGCTTTGCAAGGCGCGCGCGCGCAATCGCGTGCGCGTCCGGATCGCGCGGGTCGGCGTACACCACGAGGTAGAGCTTGCCCATCACGTTGTCCACCACCGCGAGCTCGTCCGAAACGAGCAGCAGCATGTCGGGCGTGCCGATCGGATCGGGTTTGTCGCCCCGCAACGCGCTCGGCTCGATGTGCCGGACGGTCTCGTAGCCGAAGTAGCCGACCAGTCCGCCGCCAAAGCGCAGCGCCTGCGGAACCGGTGCAACGCGCTGGCGCGCGAGCCATTGCTGCACGAACGCGAAGGGGTCGGCGCTCTCCACTCGCTCCAGACAGACATCGTTGCCGCGCGCATCGCGCAGCAGCCTGCGGATCGCACCGCCACGCGCTTCGATGCGCTCGGCGCATGCAAGGCCGATGAAGGAATAGCGTCCAAAGCGCTCGCCCCCGACGACCGACTCCAGAAGATACGTGTAAGGGCCGTCGGCGAGCTTGAGATAGACCGCAAGCGGCGTATACAGATCGGCGCGCGCTTCCAAAACGACGGGCACCCGCGTGTAGCCCTGTTCGGCGAGCTTGTGGAAATCCGGTTGCATCATGGCGCTGCGCTCCGACTGCTATTACGTCCGGGACTGCGGGTGCGGCCCTTAGATTCGCGCCGCCGGGCCGCACGGCAGCGCGAGGAGTTCTAGCGGCGCCAGGGGCGCCAGCAGAGCCGGAGAGATGCGCGACCGAGAGGAGGTTTCACAGCGAGTCCACTATACCATGGCGAGTCGGGCGCGCAGGTCGCGAATCGTCGCCGCGTAGTCGCTGGAGCCGAACACCGCCGACCCGGCGACGAAGGTGTCTGCCCCGGCGCGCGCGATCTGCGCGATGTTGTCCGGCTTTACGCCGCCGTCCACCTCGAGCCAGACCTCGCGGCCGCTCGCCTGGATCCTGCGCCGCGCCTCGGCGATCTTCGGCAGCACCGCAGCGATGAACTGCTGACCGCCGAATCCCGGATTGACGCTCATCAGCAGCACCAGGTCGAGCGCTGCGAGCGTATGGTCGAGGTAGGAAAGCGGAGTCGCCGGATTGAATACGAGACCCGCCTTGCACCCGGACTCCTTGATGAGGCCGATCGTGCGGTCGACGTGATCGGAAGCCTCGGGATGAAACGTGATGAGGTTTGCCCCGGCACGCGCGAACTCGGGGACGATGCGATCGACCGGCCTCACCATGAGGTGCACGTCGATGGGAATCGAAACGTGCGGCCGGATCGCGGCGCACACGAGCGGTCCCGCGCTCAGGTTCGGCACGTAATGGTTGTCCATGACGTCGAAGTGGATCAGGTCGGCGCCCGCCGCCTGCACCGCGCGCACTTCTTCACCGAGGCGCGCGAAATCAGCGGACAGGATCGAGGGTGCAATGCGGTAGGCCATCGGGCGCCGAGTTTACAATGCATGCATGGCGAGCGAAAAGCGATACGAAGTCGCAGTGAGCGCGAAGATCCAGTATCTCCCCGAGCAGTCCGACGAGCCCTCGGGTCGCTACGTGTTCGCGTACACGATCACGATCCGTAACACGGGCACTGTGACCGCGCAGCTCATCAGCCGGCACTGGATCATCACGGACGCGCAAGGAATGGTGCAGGAGGTCCGGGGATTAGGCGTCGTCGGCGCGCAGCCGGTGCTCAAGCCGGGCGAGAGCCACGAATACACGAGCGGCACCGCAATCGCCACGCCGGTCGGGACGATGCGCGGCACCTACCAGATGACGGCCGATGACGGCCACCGGTTCGATGCGCCGATCCCCGAGTTCACGCTGTCGGTGCCGCGTGTTCTCCACTGAGCATCAATCGTCCTTCCGTTTTTTCGGCCACGTCCACCACACGATCACGATGAGGATCGCGAGAGCGACCGCCATCTCGAGCAGGATCACCCACATCGCAGCGATTCTACTGGTCGCTGCGGGCTGCGCGTCGGTGCAACCACCGCCGTGCCCGTCGTGTCCGGTGTGTCCCGCGTGCCCGCCGCCCGTGAAGCCCGCGCCGGGCGAGGCCAGCTATGAAGCGGCGGAGTTTGCGGCGCTCCCCGGCTGGCCGTCGGCCTCCGTGCTACCGAGCCTCAAAGCTTTTGTTTCCGGCTGCGCGAAAGTGCCGGCGGCAAGCCCGCTCAGTAAGCCTTGCGAGAGTGCACGAGGCATTGCCGACGAAGCTGCGGCGCGTCGCCTCTTTGAAACGGCGTTCACGGCGTATTCCATCGTCGCGCCCGATCGCGCGACGCAAGGCCTGGTAACGGGCTACTACGAGCCGATCCTCGCCGGCAGCCGCGCGCGCACTGCAACCTTTCGCTTCCCGGTCTACGGCGTTCCGCAGGATCTGATCGTCGTCGATCTCGCAGATTTGCACCCCGAGCTGCGCGGGCTGCGCCTGCGCGGGCGCCTCGACGGGCGGCGGCTCGTGCCGTACTGGTCGCGCGCGGAATTCGAGGAGCGCAGCCGCGCACATGAGGGAGCCATCCCCGGCGTTTCGGTGCTCGCGTGGGTCGAGGATCCGGTTGAACTGTTCTTCCTGCAGATCCAGGGGTCCGGACAGATCCGGCTCGAGTCGGGCGAGCGAATCCGGCTCGGCTTCGCCGACCAGAATGGCCACGCGTATCGTTCGCTGGGCAGATATCTTGCGGAGCGCGGCGAGCTCGCGCTCGAGCAGGCGTCCATGCAAGCAATCAAGGCGTGGGCGCGGGCGAACCCGGCAAAGCTCGCCGACGCCCTGAATGCCAACCCGAGCTATGTCTTCTTCCGGCTTTCGGATTCCGCCGATGGGCCGGTCGGATCGCTCGGCGTCGCGCTGACCGCGGGCTACTCGATTGCCGTCGATCCACGCTTCGTGCCGCTGGGCGCGCCGGTTTTTCTGGCGACGACGCTGCCGCTTTCGACCGAGCCCCTCGAGCGCCTCGTCATCGCGCAGGATACGGGCGGCGCCATTCGCGGCGCCGTGCGGGCAGATTTTTTCTGGGGAACCGGGGATGCCGCAGGATCCCAGGCGGGTCGCATGCGCCAGCCTGGCTCGATGTGGCTGCTGTGGCCGCGCGGAGAACCCCTACCCGCGAAAAAATAGACCGCCGTCGCTATTTCTTCTTGTTCTGGCTCGCCGCTTCGTCGAGCAGGACCTTCAACTGTGCGGCGCTGGTCCCCCCGCGCAGGCGTTCGCCCGTAGCGAGAAACAGGGTCGGCGTCGAGCGGACGCCGAGCTTGCCTCCGAGGTCGATCACCTTCTCGATGGGCGCATCGCACTTCGTCCCGCCGACGACCGGCTTGCCGCGCAGCGCGAGATCGAGCCATGCCTTGGAGCGGTCGGGCGCGCACCATACCGCGCGTGAATGCTCGGCGAGCTCGGGCCGGATCACCGGATACATGAAGTAATGGATGGTGATGTCGTCGATCGTCGCGAGCACCTTCTCGAACTGCTTGCAGGCCGGGCAGTACGGATCGGAAAAGATGACCAGCGTCCGCTTGCCGTTGCCGCGCTGCACCTTGACTGCGAGGTCATACGGAAGCGTGTCCATGTTGATCGCGCTGAACTTGCGCAGGCGCTCTTCGGTGAGGTCACGGTCGGTCTTCGCGTCGAGGAGCCTGCCGACGATGATGTGCGTCGCATCCGCGTTGGTATAGACGATCTGCATTCCGTCCGAACCGCGAAAGCGCACTTCGTAGATCCCAGGCAGGGGCGTTGGCTGGACACCCTCCACTTTCACGCCTCCCAGCTTGGACTCGATGGCCTGCCGGATCGCTGCTTCATCCGCCAAGGCAGGAAGCGCGCAGAGCAATACGGCGGCAAGAAAAATTCGGTGCACAGCGTTCCTTCAGTTCATCGCGTGCCGCATCAGCACGTTCTTTAGGACAGGCAGGCGGTCGACGAGGTTCAACCCGGCGTTACGCAGCGGGCCGAAGACTCGCTCCTCGGCGCCGAAGAGGACGAACAGGCCGTGAATCGTGGCGCGCATCGCCAGTATAGCTTCGGCCCGCGCGCGCTCGTAGCGCCTGAGCAGCCGCAAGTCGCCCGGATCGCGAAACGGCTCGCGGGCGCACAGCACCTCGGCAAGCACGCGCGCATCCTGGAATCCGAGGTTGGCGCCCTGCCCGGCCAGCGGATGCACGACGTGCGCCGCATCGCCGACCAGCGCGACGCGGGACGACACGCTGCGCGCTGCGGTGACCGAGCGCAAGGAAAGGCTGCGCGCGGGCGCAAGCAGCGAGAGCTTACCGAGCGCGCGGCCGGATGCGTCGGCCACCTTGCGCGCGAGCGCGCCGCCCTCCAGCGCCAGCAGCCCGGCCGCGTGCGCATCGCCCGTGGACCAGACCATCGAAACGTGTTCGCCCGGAAGCGGCAGCAGCGCGAGCACGGGCCCGCCCTGAAACCATTGCAGTGCGACGTTGCGATGCGGGCGTTCGCAAGCGAAATTCGCGACCACTGCGCTCTGTCCGTACGCGCGCTCCCGCGATGCGATGCCCGCCTGCGCGCGCACCAGCGATCGCGCCCCGTCCGCGCCAACCACGAGCCGAGCGTCGATGCGTCGTCCGTCTCGCAACGTCACTCTGGCATGGTCGGACGCAATTTCGACCCGCTCGCACTCTCCCGGGGCGATCACTTCGAGCTGCTCCTGCGCTTCGAGCACGCGCCATAACGCATCCTGCAGCAACGCATCCTCGACAATCCATGCGAGCTCGCTGGCGCCTGCGGAATAGGCGTCGAACTCGATTTTCGATTGGCCGTCGTCCCCGTATACGCGCATGGCATGAACGGGCGTGACGCGGTCCGCGGGGATTTGCTGCCACGCCCCGAGAGCCTCGAGAAACGCGGCGTTTGCGGGGCTGATCGCGTACACCCGCGAATCGAACAACGCCGGGACCGGGCCCGGGATGCGCCGCTCGTGCGAGACGAGCGCGACGGCCGACCCGCGCAACGCGCGCGCCAGTGCCGCGCCGACGAGCGCGCCGCCCACGACCGCTATGTCGAAGCTCATTCCCGCGAGTTCCGCGCTTGACACGGTCGTGCACCGCGAAGAGTATTTCTCGCAGGGCCATGCCAAAACGCACCGTGGTTTACTTGCCGTCCGTTTTCGAGAAAGCGAGCGAAGACGATGCACGCGCAATAATCCTTACGCCTGAGGACGGTACGAGCACGCAAGAGCGCTGGGCAAAAGAAACTCCGTTTCTGACCTCCGATCTCGGCGCCTTCCTCCGGCCCTCGCGGGACAGTCTGCTGCTCGACTACGGCTGCGGGCTCGGCCGCATC
>DASYPC010000089.1:0-17817 GCA_036007105.1 Burkholderiales bacterium
AGCGGAATTTTAACAGAGGGGCCTAGGCGTTCTGCAGCGAATCGAGCAGCTCGCGCAACTCGCGCTTGACGTTCGCGAGGTCGATCGGTCCCGTGCTCGCACGGTTTCGCGCCGGCGGCTCGTGTCGGTCATTGTCGGTAAGGGAATGGTCGAGCCGGTTGCGCGCGCCGCTGATCGTGAATCCTTCCTCGTACAGCAGCTCGCGGATCCTGCGGATGAGCAGCACCTCGTGGTGCTGGTAGTAGCGCCGGTTGCCGCGGCGCTTGACCGGCTTCAGCTGCGTGAACTCCTGCTCCCAGTAGCGCAGCACGTGCGGCTTCACGCCGCACAACTCGCTCACTTCACCGATCGTGAAGTAGCGCTTGGCCGGAATCGGCGGAAGCTCAGCCCTCTTGCGGTTTTGCTCCACGACGAGCCTTCTCGACCATTGCTTTGAGCTTCTGGCTGGCGTGGAAGGTGACGACGCGCCGGGCGCTGATCGGAATCTCTTCGCCCGTCTTCGGATTGCGGCCGGGCCGCTGCGGCTTG
Organism: Burkholderiales bacterium; assembly: GCA_036007105.1. Classification (GTDB taxonomy): domain Bacteria; phylum Pseudomonadota; class Gammaproteobacteria; order Burkholderiales; family SG8-39; genus 2-02-FULL-66-14. The sequence continues at coordinate 529 of DASYPC010000089.1, forward strand.
TTGCGCAGCTGGAAGTTGCCAAAACCCGACAGTTTCACCGCTTCACCCCGCTCAAGGGCGCCGCGTATCTCTTCGAAAAAGGCCTCCACCATGTCTTTGGCCTCTCGCTTGTTCAATCCGACTTTCTCGAACAAGAGATCGGCCAGCTCGGCCTTGGTCAAAGTCATCCCATTCCCCCTGAAGTCTTTGTTTTGACTTAAGTTCATCTGCGGTCTGTTTTATGCATCAACGGAGGTTCGCACCAAAGCGTCGGCCCAAAAGGGCGACCACTGAGTCGCGCGCCGCATCTGCCTCCAAATCCGTAAGGGTTCGTTCAGTATCTTGCATAACTACCCGAAACGCAAGGCTTTTCTTCCCGGCGGGAACGCTCTCGCCCTGATACAAATCGAATACCCCTACTTCCTGCACAATGGCCGGTTTTTCGCCCTGAATCGCGTCCAGCAGAGCCTGCGCCGGAAGGGCGGCGTCCACGAGCAGTGCGATGTCGCGCACCACGGCCGGAAACTTCGACGGCGTTTCGGGCCGCGGAAATGGAGCACGGGTCAGGCTCTGGGCGTCCACCTCGAAAACGACGACGGGTTGTGGCAGCTCGTATTTCTGCTGCCAGCGCGGATGCAGTTCGCCCAGCCACCCGACCTCGCCTCCATCGAGCAAGACACGCGCCGAGCGCCCGGGATGCAGCGCCGGGTGCCCGGACGCCTCGAACCTCAGCATTGCGGGGTCGAAGAGCGCTTCAAGGTCCGCCTTGACGTCGTAGAAGTCGACCAGGCGAGTCGGCTTTTTCCCCCACTGCTCTTCAAGTGCGGGGCCGAAGGCAGCCGCGCCGACCCGCATGGGCTGCGCGATGCCGCCGACCGCCAGTGGCCCGCTCGATTGTTGCGGGTCACGCCGATAGACACGGCCCACCTCGAATACCCGGATGCGAGCAAGCTTGCGCGCATGGTTGTAGCGCACGTTCGCCACGAGCGATCCGATCAGGGTCGAGCGCATCACGGCAAGGTGGCTGGCGATCGGATTGAGCAGCCGAATCGGGTTCTGCTCGTTCGCAAAATCCGCTTCCCACGCCGGCTCGACGAACGCGAAGTTGATCGTCTCCTGGTAGTCGCACGCAGCGAGCCGTTCGCGCACTGCGTGCAGCGAGCGGCTCGTCTCCGGCGGTGCGCTCATTCTTGCCACGGCCTGAGGAGGATGTGCCGGGATGTTGCCGAAGCCGTGGATGCGCGCAACCTCTTCGATCAAGTCCTCCTCGATTTCCAGATCGAAGCGGTGCGGCGGCGGCGAGACGAAGAATGCAGCGTCGGCGCCCGCGCCTTCCATTCGGGCCGGCAATCCGAGGCGCTTGAACACGTCGGCAATCTCCCCGACGTCGACCGGCATGCCAATTACCTTACGCGCACGCGCCACGCGCATGCGCACGGGTTTGCGCTCCGGCAGCTGAGCCACCGTGTCTTCGACGGGCCCAGCGCTTCCTCCGCAGACGTCGAGCACGAGCCGCGTTATGTACTCGATATGCTCGACCGTGGTGGCGAAGTCCACACCGCGCTCGAATCGGTGCGCGGCTTCCGTGCTGAATCCGAAGCGGCGTGCGCGGCCCGCGATCGCCTGCGGCCACCAGAACGCCGCCTCGATGTAGATCGCCCGAGTGTCGAGCGTCACTGCCGTGTGCTCGCCCCCCATCACTCCGGCAAGCGCTTCGACGCCGCGCTCGTCGGCAATGACGCCGACGCCGGCATCGACTTCCACGGTCTGGCCGTTCAGCAGCTCCACGGATTCGCCCGCCCGGCCCCAGCGCACGACGAGGCCCCCCCGCACCTTGTCCAAGTCGAAGATATGCGAGGGCCGCCCGAGCTCGAGCATCACATAGTTCGAGATGTCGACCAGCGCGGAGATCGGCCGCTGCCCGGCGCGTTCCAGCCGGCGTCGCATCCAGCCCGGCGTCGCGGCGCGCGCATCCACTCCGCGCACAACGCGGCCGGAAAAGCGGCCGCACAGGTCGGAGGCTTCGATGCGCACCGGAAGCACGTCGCTGATCGTTGCCGCAATCCGAGGAAAGACAGGTGGCTTCAGAGGGGCTCGAGTCAACGCCGCGACTTCGCGCGCCACGCCGAGCACCGACAGGCAATCGCCGCGGTTCGGGGTCAGCTTGATCGAGAGGATGCGCTCATCCAGATCAAGCGTCGCGCGCACGTCGTTGCCGAGGGCAGCGTCCGCCGGCAGCTCGAGCAATCCGGAATGATCGTCGGAAAGGCCGAGCTCGCGCGCAGAAACGAGCATCCCTGCGCTCTCCACGCCGCGCACCTTGGCGATGCGGATCTCCATTGCGGGAAGACGCGCGCCCGCAACGGCGAGCGGCGCTTTCATTCCCACGCGCACGTTGGGCGCGCCGCAAACGACCTGCACGGACCCGGCGCCTGCGTCCACCTTGCATACGGTGAGCTTGTCTGCCTGCGGGTGCTTGTCCACCGAGAGCACTTGCGCCACGACCACGCCCGAACCCGGCGGCGCAACCGGCGCGCAGGACTCGACCTCGAGTCCCGCCATCGTGAGCTGCTGCGCAAGCGCCTCGGCGTCGAGCGCCGGGTCGCAAAAGCTCCGTAACCAGCGTTCCGGAACGATCATGCGAACTGCCGCAGGAAGCGCAGATCGCCGTCGAAGAACAGGCGCAAATCGTCGATGCCGTAGCGCAGCATCGAAAGCCGTTCCAATCCGCAGCCGAATGCGAAGCCGATGTAGCGCTCGGGATCGAGCCCGAAGTTGCGCACCACCTGCGGATGCACCTCCCCGGAGCCGGCGAGCTCGAGCCACCGGCCCTTCAGCGGCCCGTCGGCGAACCGCATGTCGATTTCCGCGGACGGCTCCGTGAAGGGGAAGTACGACGGGCGGAAGCGCAGCTCGAGATCGTCGCTCTCGAAGAAGCGCTGCAGGAAATCGCTGAATACGCCCTTCAGATCCGCGAAGCTCACGTCCTCGTCAATCCACAGCCCCTCGACCTGGTGAAACATCGGCGAATGCGTCGCGTCCGAATCGACGCGGTACGTTCTCCCGGGCGCGATCACCTTGAGCGGCGGCTTGTGCATCCTCGCGTAGCGCACCTGCATGGGGCTGGTGTGGGGACGCAGCAGCAGCGGCAGCCCCTGCTCGTCCTTGAGGTCCACGTAGAACGTGTCCTGCATCGAGCGCGCAGGATGGTTCTCCGGATTGTTGAGCGCCGTGAAGCTATGCCAGTCGGTTTCGATCTCGGGGCCGTCCGCCACGTCGAAGCCGACCGAGCGGAAGATCTCTTCGACTCTCGCCCAGGTGCGGCTGATCGGATGCAGGCCGCCACGCCCGCGCCCTCGGCCCGGCAGCGTCACGTCGAGTGCTTCGCCGGCGAGCTTCTCCCCCATGCGCACCTGCGCGAGCTCTGCGCGGCGACGCTCGAGCGCCTGTTCCAAGCGCGCCTTCGCCTCGTTGATGGCTTGTCCCGCGCCGCGGCGCTCGTCTGCCGAGAGCGCGCCGAGCTTCTTCAGCAGCGCGGTCAGCTCGCCACTCTTGCCGAGGTAGCGCGCCTTGGCGTTCTCGAGCGAAGCGGGGTCTGCCGCGCGCGCGAATTCTTTGAGCGCACTCGCGACGATGGCCTCCAAGTTTTGCACCCCGCGCTCCCGCCAGGGTTCTAGTGCGTGAGCGCCGCCTTCGCCTGGCCGGCGATCTGCGCGAACGCAGGCTTGTCGCGCACCGCGAGGTCGGCCAGCATCTTGCGATCGATCTCGATGTTCGCGCGCTTCATGCCGGCCATGAACGCGCTGTACGTCAACCCGAGCTCGCGCACTGCGGCGTTGATGCGGGCGATCCACAAGCCGCGAAAGTCGCGCTTGCGGTTCCTGCGATCGCGGTAGGCGTACTGGCCCGCCTTCATCACCGCCTGCTTCGCGACGCGAAAGACGTTCTTGCGGCGGCCGCGGAACCCCTTCGCCTTCGCGAGGACCTTCTTGTGGCGCGCGCGCGCCGTTACTCCGCGTTTTACGCGTGGCATGGCGCGCTCCTCAGGCGTACGGCAGCATCGCGCGGACCGCCCGCTTGTTGCTGTCGTGCACCTCGGTGGTCCCGCGAAGATGGCGCTTTCTCTTCGTCGTCTTCTTCGTCAGGATGTGGCGCATGTAAGCCTGCGAGCGCTTGATCGAGCCGCCGGAGCGGATCTTGAAACGCTTCGCGGCCGACTTCTTCGTCTTCATCTTCGGCATGAGTCGGTCTCCATCTGTTTGAGCTTGACGCCGGGCGGCCCGCCTCGCGGGCGCTTGATGCCTCGGCCATCACTTGTTCCCGCGTTACGCGGGTTTCGCTTCTGCCTTCGCCGGCGCCGCTTTGGGCTTGTCGCCAGCGGGTTTTGCGACCTTCGCTTTTGCCTTGCCTGCCGGAGGAGGCTTCTTCTTCGGCCCGAGCACCATCACCATCTGTCTGCCCTCGAGCTTCGGAAACTGTTCGACCAGCCCGTACGGCTCGAGATCCGCCTTCACCCGCTCGAGGATGCGCAGGCCGAACTCCTGGTGCGCCATCTCGCGCCCGCGAAACCGCAGCGTCACCTTGGTCTTGTCGCCTTCCTCGAGAAAAGCGATCAGCTTGCCGAGCTTGACCGCGTAGTCGCCATCGTCCGTGCCCGGGCGGAACTTGATTTCCTTGACCTGGATCTGCTTCTGCTTGAGCTTCGCTTCGTGGGCCTTCTTCTGCTCCCGGTAGCGAAACTTGCCGTAGTCCATCAGCTTGCAGACGGGAGGCCGTGCGAGCGGCGCGATTTCCACCAGGTCCACGTTCTGTTCCTCGGCCAGCTTGAGCGCCTGCGCGATCGGCACGATGCCCAGCTGCTCCCCGCTGTCCGCTACCAGTCGCACCTCGGGCGCGGTGATCTCCCCGTTGATGCGCTGCGATCTCTCGAGTGCGATGAGTGCGTTCTCCTCTGTGCGCCAAAAAAAACCGGCCGTGCTGTTACGCGCCCGCCTCGTTGCGGAGGCGTGCGATGAAGTCGTCCAGTGTCAGGGCACCGAGATCTTCACCGCCGCGCGTGCGCACGGCCACCGTTTCAGCCTGCACTTCCTTGGCTCCCACGATCAGCTGGTAGGGAAGCTTTTGCAAGCTATGTTCCCGAATCTTATAGGAAATTTTTTCGTTTCGCAAATCTTGCACGACCCTGAATCCGGCGTCGCGCAGGCGCTCGGCAACCGTGCGCGCATAGTCCGCCTGGGCGTCGGTAATGCTGAGGACGGCGGCCTGGACCGGCGCGAGCCAGAGCGGGAACGCGCCACCGAAGTGCTCGATCAGGATGCCGATGAACCGCTCCATCGAGCCGATCGTCGCCCGGTGCAGCATCGCCGGCGTCTTCCGCGTGTTATCGGTGGCAACGTATTCGGCGCCTAACCGCACCGGCAGCTGGAAATCCACTTGCATGGTGCCGCACTGCCATTGCCGGCCGATGGCGTCCTTCAGGTGGTACTCGATCTTGGGCCCGTAGAAGACGCCGTCACCCGCCGCGATCTCGTACTGCGCGCCGCTCCTCTCGAGCGATACCTTTAGCGCGCCCTCGGCGCGGTCCCATTGCTCTTCCGTCCCCAGGCGCTTTTCGGGGCGCGTTGCCACCTTGTAGATGATGTCCTTGAAGCCGAAGTGTTCGTAGACTCTCTGCACGAGCGCCGTATAGGCCACGCACTCGGGCACGATCTGCTCTTCGGTGCAGAAAATGTGACCGTCGTCCTGCGTGAAGCCGCGGATGCGCATGAGGCCGTGCAGCGCGCCCGAAGGCTCGTTCCGATGGCAGGAGCCGAACTCGCCGTAGCGCAACGGCAGCTCGCGGTAACTCCTTACACCTTTGTTGAAGATCAGTACGTGACCCGGGCAGTTCATCGGCTTGAGCGCGTAGTCGCGCTTCTCCGACTCCGTGGTGAACATCAGCTCGCGGTAGTTCTCCCAGTGGCCGGTTCTCTCCCACAGGCTCCTCGGCAGCACAGTCGGCCCGCGCACTTCCAGATAGCCACTGTCGCGATAGACCTTACGCATGTACTGCTCGACTTGCTGCCACAGCGCCCAGCCCTTGGGATGCCAGAACACCATGCCCGGCGCGTCCTCCTCCATGTGGAACAGGTCGAGCTGCGTGCCGAGCTTGCGGTGGTCACGCTTCTCGGCCTCCTCGAGCATCTTCAGGTGCGCGTCCTGGTCCTCCTTCTTCGCCCACGCAGTGCCGTAGATCCGCTGCAGCATCTCGTTCTTCGAATCGCCGCGCCAGTACGCGCCCGCGACGCTCATCAGCTTGAACACCTTGAGCTTGCCGGTCGACGGCACGTGCGGGCCGCGGCACAGGTCGGTGAAGTTTCCCTGTGCGTACAGCGAGATCGCCTCCTGCTGCGGGATTGCGGCGATGATCTCAGCTTTGTACACCTCGCCCTGGTCGCGAAAGAATTTCACCGCGGCGTCGCGCGGCATTTCCTTGCGTACCACCGGGAGGTCGCGTTTCACGATCTCCGCCATCCGGCCTTCGATCGCAGCGAGGTCTTCCGGAGTGAACGGCCGGCTGAACGAGAAGTCGTAATAGAAGCCGTTCTCGATCACCGGACCGATCGTCACCTGCGCTTCGGGGAAGAGCTCCTTCACCGCGTGCGCGAGCAGGTGCGCCGTCGAATGGCGCAGGATCTCGACCCCTTCGCGGTCGCGCTCGGTGACGATCGCGACGTCGGCGTCGGACTCGACGCGAAAGCTCGTGTCGACGAGCTTTCCGTCCACCTTGGCAGCGAGCGCCGCACGCGCGAGGCCGGCGCCGATCGATGCGGCAATCTCGGCCGCGGTCACGGGCCCCGGAAAGATCTTTACCGATCCGTCTGGAAGTTTTATGTTTGGCAAGAGGTTGGTAGGCGCGATTGGACTCGAACCAACGACCCCTACCATGTCAAGGTAGTGCTCTAACCAGCTGAGCTACGCGCCTGCAGTTGAATCGATTTTACCTTAGGCTCTCATCGCGATGGAACTGATCCTGTGGCGGCACGCGGACGCCGAGCCCGGCGTCGACGACCTGGAGCGAAAGCTCACGGCGAAGGGACGCAAGCAGGCGGCGCGCGTCGCGGGCTGGCTGCAGGCGCACTTGCCGGCGAAATTCACCGTCTATTCGAGCCCGGCCAAGCGAGCGCTGCAGACGGCGAAGGCGCTCGATACCTCTGTCACCACCTCTGAATTGCTTGCACCGGACCGGTCGAGCGAAGAGATCCTGCGTGCGGTCGACTGGCCGAACCGCGAGGGCGAAGTCATCGTCGTGGTCGGCCACCAGCCGACGCTCGGACGGGTCGTCGCCCGCCTTCTCGGCGGCGGCGGAGAATTGAGCATTCAGAAAGGCGCGCTGTGGTGGATCGAAGCGCGCGACAAGTCGGGGAAAACCGGTGTGCGCGTGCGCGCCGTCCTGGCGCCGGAGTTCGCCTAGCGTCGTCCAGCGCTACCCGCGCGAAAGCGCGGAGACTTTCTTGTCGGAGAGCGCGGCAACAGCGAGCTTCATGCCGATCGCCTTCCAGTGCCCGGCCTCCGATTCGAGCGCGTCGGCGCTCAGCGGGTTTTCGTCGAGCCAGGTCTGCGAGAAATCGAGCGCGAAGCCGGCTTCGTCCATGCCGGCCCGCAGCAGCGGCACGGGTACGTCGGTACGGCTGCGCGCGAGGAGCGTCGCGACGCGCAGCGCGAAAACGAGCGTCCAGTCGCTTCCCTCGATCCCGGCGTCCTGGACTTTCGCGAGCTTGCCGCGGTGCGCGAGCACGATGCGGGCGAGCCTCTGCTGCTCCATGCGCGAGAAGCCCGGCATGTCGGCATGCGAGAGCACGTACGCCGAATGCTTGTGGTACTGCGAGTGCGCGATCGACAGGCCGATCTCGGCAAGCCGCGCCGCCCAATCCAGCATGAGCCGGGAAGCGTGGTCTTCGCGCTCATCGGTATGCGGGGTCGCGGCGAGCGCATCGTAGATCTCGAGCGCGACGCTGCGAACGCGCTCGGCCTGCGCCGCATCGACGTGGTAGCGCCGCATGAATTGCGCAACGGTCGCTTCGCGAGGATCGGTGTGCTGCACGCGACCGAGAAGATCGTAGAGGACGCCGTGGCGCAGCGCCCCTTCGGATACCGCCATGGCCTCGATGCCGAGCGCTTCGAACACCGCGCACAGGATCGCAACGCCGCCGGGGAGCACGGCGACGCGGTTTTCGCGCAGCCCCGCGATGCGCCGCGGGTCAGCATGCTCGTGCTTGAGCAGCAGCGTGCGCAAGCGCTGCAGCCCTTCGTGCGTGATCCCCGATTCGGCGTAACCGTTCTCGCGCAGGATTTCCTCGATCGCGCGTGCCGTGCCCGATGAGCCGACGGCTTCCTGCCAGCCGAGCGCGCTGTATTCGCGCGCGATGCCGGAGAGCTCCTGGCGCGCAGCGAGCTCCGCGGAGCGCAGGCCGGCCTTGTCGATCTTTCCGTCCGGGAAGTAGCGCAGGCTCCAGCTCACGCAGCCCATGTAGAGCGACTCGGTGAGCTGCGGCTCGAAACCGGCGCCGATGATGAATTCGGTCGAACCGCCGCCGATGTCGACGACCAGCCGGCGATGCGGCGCAGGCGGCAGGGAGTGCGAAACTCCGAGATAGATCAGGCGCGCCTCTTCGCGTCCCGCGATCACTTCGATCGGGAACCCGAGCGCGGCACGCGCCTCGCGCAGGAATTGCGAAGCGTTCTTCGCCACGCGCAGCGTGTTGGTGCCGACGGCGCGGACGGCATTCGGCGGCAGGCCCCGCAGCCGCTCGCCGAAGCGCGCAAGCGCCTCCAGCGCACGCGCCTGGGTGGCGCGATCGATCCGCTTGTCGGCCGTCAGGCCCGCGCCGAGACGCAGCGCCTCGCGCATCGAATCCAGCGGATAGATCTGGCCGTCGACGACGCGCCCGACCTGCAGGTGAAAGCTGTTCGATCCGAGATCGACTGCAGCGAGCACGTCGGGGCGACGCATGCGGGGAACTTATCATCCCGCCAGGGACAGGGCAAACCGCGTTACGCGCTGTCATATTCGGTCGAATTGGCTGGGGTAAAATGGCGTCCTCCGAGGCGCGCCACGTCTCCGGCGATGACCAAGAAATCCCTGCCCCCCACGCATTTCCTCAACCGGGAACTCGGCTTGCTCGCGTTCAACCGGCGTGTGCTCGCGCTCGCCGCGGAGGAGGCGGTGCCCCTCCTCGAGCGGCTGCGCTTCCTCACCATCGTATCGTCGAACCTGGACGAGTTCTTCGAGATCCGCGTGGCGGGCCTGAAGGAGCAGATCAAGCTGCGCGTCAAGGAGTCCGGCCCGGACGGCCGCAGCCCCGCCGACGTATTTGCGCTGGTCTCTGCGCAGGCGCACACGCTGGTCGCCGAGCAATACCGGCTGCTGAACGAAGTGCTGCTGCCGGCGCTGGCACGTGAGGGCGTGGTGTTTCCGAAGCGCGAGGCCTGGACCGACGCGCAGCGCGCGTGGATCCGCGACTATTGCTTTCGCGAGCTGCTGCCGGTGCTGACCCCGATCGGGCTCGACCCTGCGCATCCGTTTCCGCGCGTACTGAACAAGAGCCTGAATCTCGCTATCGAGCTGGAAGGTCGCGACGCGTTCGGCCGCACGTCGCGCGCTGCGATCGTGCAGGCGCCGCGGGCGCTGCCGCGCGTGATCCGGCTGCCGGCCGACGTCGCCGAGGCGCCGTACGCTTTCGTGTTCCTGTCTTCGATCCTGCACGCGCATGTGGACGAACTGTTCCGCGGCATGGAGGTCAAGGGCTGCCACCAGTTCCGCGTGACGCGCAACTCGGATCTGTTCGTCGACGAGGAGGAAATCAAGAACCTGCGGATCGCGGTGCAAAGCGAGCTGCTGCACCGGCACTTCGGCGATGCGGTGCGGCTCGAGGTGGCGGAAGGTTGCTCGCCGCAGATGATCGAGTTCCTGCTGCAGCAGTTCAGCCTCGGCGCGGACGATCTGTACAAGGTGGAGGGACCGGTCAACCTGTACCGCCTGCGCGAAGTGCCCGAGCAGGTGGAGCGCCCCGAGCTGCGGTATGCGCCGTTCCAGCCGGGCTTGCCGCCGGCACTCGCCGGCCGGGACGACATCTTCGCAGCGCTGGCGAAGCAGGACGTCCTCCTGCACCATCCGTACGAGTCGTTCCTGCCGGTCATCGACTTCATCCGCACCTCGGTCAGCGACCCGCGCGTGATCGCGATCAAGCAGACGGTGTACCGCACCGGCACGGACTCGGAGCTGATGGAGATCCTCGTCGACGCAGCGCGCCGCGGCAAAGAAGTGACCGTGGTGCTCGAATTGCTCGCGCGATTCGACGAGGAAGCGAACATCGGCTGGGCATCACGCCTCGAGGAAGCCGGCGCACACGTGATCTACGGCGTGGTCGGCTACAAGACGCACGCGAAAATGGCGCTGGTCGTGCGGCGCGAGGACACCGCGCAGGGGCCCGCGCTGCGACGCTACGCCCACCTCGCAACCGGAAACTACCATCCGCGCACGGCACGCCAGTACACCGACTTCGGGCTGCTCACGGCCAATGAAGAGATCTGCGCGGACGCGCACGAGGTCTTCAAGCAATTGACCGGGCTCGGGCGCGCCAGCCGCCTGAAGCACCTTTGGCTGTCACCGTTCACGCTGCATCGGCGCGTCGTCGCCGCGGTGCGCAACGAAGCGCGAATCGCAAAGGAAGGCAAGCCTGCGCGGATCATCGCCAAGATGAACGCGCTCCTCGAGCCCGAGCTGATCGCCGAGTTGTATACCTGCTCGCAGGCAGGCGTGCAGATCGATCTCGTGGTGCGTGGCGTTTGTGCGTTGCGCCCGGGTGTTCCCGGGCTGTCGGACAATATCCGCGTGCGCTCGATCGTCGGGCGCTTTCTCGAGCACTCGCGCGCGTTCTATTTCCTCAACGAGGGCGTGGAGAACGTCTACCTCGCGAGCGCCGACTGGATGGACCGCAATTTCTTCCGTCGCATCGAGCTCGCCTTCCCGGTGCTCGACCCGGCGCTCAAGCTGCGCGTGATCAAGGAGGGCCTGCAGGCCTACCTCGAGGACACGCCGCAGACATGGCTCGAGAACTCCGAAGGCGAGTATGAGCGCGCCGCGCAGAAGCGCGGCCGCACGCGCCTGGCGCAGGAAGACCTGTTGGTCGCGCTCGCCCCCGCCGGCTGAGCGATTCCCGCTATTCCTTGTAGCCCTCGAAGTTGATCATCAGCCGGATTTCGTCGCCGAGCGCCGGCGTGCCGTACTTCATGCCGAAGTCGGTGCGCTTGAACGAGCCCGAGGCGTTGCCGCCGCACATCGGCTTCTTGCTCATCGGGTGATCCTTGCAGGTCCAGCGGTCGAGCTTGATCGTCACCGGCTTGGTGACTCCCAGCAGCGTCAGTTGACCTTCGATCTCGGCAGGGTTGTCGCCGTTGAACTTGACGTTGGTCGACTTGTACGTCATGCGCGGAAACTCAGCGACATTGAAGAAATCCGCCTGCCGCAGATGCTCGTCGCGCGTGCGCGGCCGGCTGCCCTTGTCGGTGTCGCCGGTCGTGACCGTTGCGGTCTCGATCACGAGCTCGACCGAGCCCTTCTTCGCCGCGCGATCGATCGTAAACGTTCCGCTCATCTTGTCGAAGCGGCCCCAGATCGTCGACACCCCGAAATGGTCTACGCCGAAATGCGGGAAGCTGTGGATTGGGTCCACTTTGTAGGTTTCGGCCTGCGCATTCGCCGCCAGCGGGAACGCGGCCAGCAGGGCACCGGCTAGAACGACTCTTTTCATCAGTGGCTCTCCTCTTTGATCGTGGGTTGGGGGAACGGGCGTCATGGTACGCGGCTCGATTGCCATGCCAGGGCCCACGCGCCCGCCGCCGGCGCGAGGGCATAGAGCGAAGCGACGATCGCCTGGATCCAGGCGGGCGATTTTTCGGCAAGCGGCAGGCGCACGGCGAGCGGGATGAGCGCGAGCGCAGCGAGCGAAGTCCAGGGGAGCTTGGCGAGGAGCATCGCGCCGGCGGCAATGAGCGTCGCAGCGACGGATGCGGTGAGCGTAAAAGTCGCACCGGCGACGACCCGCTTGCCCAGAATCATCGCGAGCAGCAGGAACGCACCGCACGCAGCGCCGAGCGCCAGGCCGTATTGGCCAAGCAGCGCCGAGGCGCCGAGCACCGCGCCGGCCCCGGCACCCAGGCCGAGAAAGAGGCCGGCTGCGCCCGCGCGCACCGCCCGATCCTGCAGCGATACCGTGAGCGAGACCGTCCAGAGCACGAGCGCGACGATTCCGGCACCGAGCAGCGCGCCTTCCGCCGCCGGCTTTTGCGAGAGCACCGACCAGAAGACCCAGATCGAGCCTGCGCCAAACAGCACGCCGAGCACCGGTGCCGTCGCGCGAGTCGGCTTGAAGGCTAGATCCGCGAGCACGCCGAGCACCGGCGCCGCCGCGCCGAGCACGACGATCTTGCGGGTCGCGGTCAGCGGCGCAAATCCGAACGCCCCGATCATCCACACCGCGGCGAGGAATCCGGCGCCGGCAGCGAGTCCCGCGAGGCGAATCGGAAAGAGGCTCGACGCCACGACGAGGCCGACGAGGAACGGCGCGGCGCTCGACTGGATGACGGGGTTCGTAAGGAGCTCCTGCATGATTGCCGCGCAATGGCCGCCAACACCAGCGCCCGCCCTGTTATTCCCTCACGCGCGCGCCACGCGAATCACGCCGTGCACGTCCTTGACGCTCGTGACTGCGCGCCGCAGCTGAGCGAGGTCCTCGACGTCGAACGTGAAGCGCATGTGCGCCAGGTCGTCGCGGCTCTGCGTGCGCACCGCCGTGACATTGATTCGCTCGCGCGCCAGCGCATCGCCGATGTCACGCAGCAGGCCCTGGCGATCGTTGGCCGTCACCGCGATGTCGACCGGGTAGTGACCGCCCGACCGTGCGCCCCAGCCGGCCTCGATCAGCCGTTCGGGATGCGTTTCCGCGAGCCGCTTGAGGCTGGAGCAGTCCTCGCGGTGGATCGATACGCCCTTGCCGCGCGTCACGAAGCCGCGGATCGGATCGGGCGGCACCGGCTTGCAGCATCTGGCGAGCTGCGTGAGCAGGCGATCGAGCCCGACGATGAGAATGCCGCTGTCGCCCGGTGATTTCGGCTTGCGTTCCCTCAGCGCCGGCGGCGTGATGGACGGCGCGGGCGCCGCAATGCCTGCGAGCGCGCGCAACGCCGTCTGCAGCTCGCGCAGGTTGACTTCTTCGCGAGCGACCGCGGCGAAGAGATCATCGGGCTTCTCCAGCCCGAGGCGCCCGGCCAGCGCATCCAGGCTCGCTTGCGAGGCCCCTTCCCGCCTCGCCTCGCGCTCGACGATCGCGCGTCCTTCCGCGATCGTGTCGGCGAGCGCCTGCGCGTTGAACCACTGGCGGACTTTCTGCCGGGCGCGATGGCTCTTGATGAAGCCGCGCTCGGTGCTCAGCCAATCGCGCGAGGGCCCGCCGGATTTGCCGACCACGATCTCCACCCGCTGCCCGCTCTTGAGCGCGGTCTCGAGCGGGACGATACGGCCGTCCACTTTCGCGCCGCGGCAGCGATGCCCGAGATCGGTGTGCAGGGCATATGCGAAATCCACCGGCGTCGCGCCTGCGGGCAAGTCGATCACCTTGCCTTGCGGCGTGAGCGCATAGACCGTGTCGTCGAGCGCCGCCTGACGCGTCTTCTCGCCCCAGCCCGCGGCTCCGGCGACCTCGTCACGCCACGCGAGCAGCTGGCGCAGCCACGCGATCTTCTCGTCGAAGGCGGCGTGCGCCTTGCCGCCTTCCTTGTAGCGCCAGTGCGCGGCAATGCCGAACTCGGCCTGGCGATGCATCTCCTCGGTGCGGATCTGCACTTCCAGCGTCTTGTCCGAGGGGCCGATCACCGCGGTGTGCAGCGACTGGTACTGGTTGCCCTTCGGTCGCGAGATGTAGTCGTCGAACTCCTTCGGAATCGGCTGCCACAGGTCGTGCACGACCCCGAGCGCCGTGAAGCAGTCGCGCGTCGTCGGCACGATCACGCGCAGCGCGCGTACGTCGTACACCTGGGAAAAGTCCAGCCCCTTGACGCGCATCTTGTTGCAGATCGAATAGATGTGCTTGGGCCGCCCGGCAATCTCCGCCTTCACGCCCGCAGCCGCGAGCGCGCCTTCGAGCGTCTTCATCGCGCCGCGGATGTAATGCTCGCGCTCGAGGCGCGTCTCCTCGAGCATTTTCGCAATCTTGCGGTACAGGTCCGGATCGAGAAAACGGAACGACAGGTCTTCCAGCTCCCACTTCAGCTGCCACACGCCGAGGCGGTTGGCGAGCGGCGCGTAGATGTCGAGCGTCTCGCGCGCGTACGACTCGCGATCGGCGGCCGGGTTCTTGGCGAACCAGCGCAGCGTCTGCGTGCGCGAAGCAAGCCGAATCAGCACCACGCGCACGTCCTCGACCATGCCGAGGACCATCTTGCGCAGGATCTCGTTCTGCTCTTCGGCGCTGCGGCGCGTCGCCACGCGCAGCCGGTGGAGCTTCTCCACGCCGCCTGCGAGCGTTGCAATCTCCGCGCCGAACTGTTGCTGCAGCTTTTCCACGCCACCGAGGTGCTTCGGAGCGGCGAACAGCACGCCGGCCGCGCGAGCGGCCGGATCGAGACCGACCGCGGCAAGGCTCGAGCCGAGCCCGAGCGCGTGCGGCCAGACCGGTTCGCCGGTCGAAAGCACCTGTCCCGCGTAGAGCGGCTCGGCGAACTCGAGCGCGCGCGCGATCAGCGATCGTCCTTCGCCGCTGACGCCTTCGGCGAGCGGCTCGAGCGCGGCGGCGCTCGACTGCGGATGAAACTGGACGACGGAAACCATGCTGTATTGTATGACGCGTGCGAGCGAATTCACGAGACCGCGCCTGATGGGCTGGCTGCGCGACTGGAAGCGCAAACGCCTGCTCGCTCGGCACGCGCTCGACGAACGGATGTGGCGCCGGGTGTCCGCGCGCCTGCCGTTCCTCGCCGGGTTGTCGGCAGAGGAAATCCGGCGTCTCAAGGAGATGGCGCTGGTGTTTCTCGCCGAAAAGCAGTTCTCGCCGGTGCGCGGCGCATTGCTTTCGGAAGACGACCGCCTGTCCATCGCGTTGCAGGCGTGCCTTCCGGTGCTCGAGCTCGGCCTGGACTGGTACGACGGCTGGGTCGGGATCATCGTGCACCCTGCCGATTTCCGCGTCCGACGCTCGGAGACCGACGATCATGGCGTGGTGCACGTGTGGGATGACGAGCTCGCGGGCGAATCCTGGCCGGGCGGGCCCGTCGTGCTGTCCTGGGATGCGCTCGACGAGGCGGGCAGCGTCGCGCACGGCGGCGTGAACGTCGTCATCCACGAGTTCGCTCACATGATCGACATGGCGAACGGCGACGCCGACGGCGTGCCGCCACTTGCTTCGCGCGCCGCGCGCGATGCCTGGAGAGAAGTGTTCGACCGCGAGTTCACGCGCTTCTGCGGACGCGTGGACGCGGGCGGCCACACTTCGCTCGATCCCTATGCTGCCGAGCACGAGTCGGAATTCTTCGCGGTCGCAAGCGAAGCGTTCTTCGAATCGCCGAAACTGCTCAAGCAGGAGTTCCCGGAGCTGTACGCGCTGTTCGTCGGGTTCTACCGGCAAGATCCCGGCGCGAGGCTCTCGACGTGAAGACGCTGCTCATCGTGTACCACACGCGCGGCGTGAAGACGGCGCAGATGGCGGAAGCGGTCGAGCGCGGCGCTCGCGCGGCGCTGAAGGAAGCGGACGCCGAGGGCGAAGTGCGGGTTCTCTTGAAACTTTGCGCGGATACGGGCCCGGAGGACGTGCTCAGCGCGGATGCGATTGCGCTCGGCACGCCGGAGAACTTCGGCTACATGTCCGGGATGATGAAGGACTTCCTCGAGCGCGTGTTCTACGCCTGCGAAGGAAAAATCGAGGGCCGGCCCGGGGCACTCTTTGTGTCTGCCGGCCAGGACGGCACCGGCGCGATCACCTCGGTCGAGCGCATCGTCACCGGGTTGCGGCTGAGGAAAGTGCGGGAGCCGATCCTCGCGCTACGGGAAGTGACGCCGGAAATACTCTCGCAATGCGAGGAGCTGGGGGCGACGCTCTCCGTGGGGATCGCGGTCGGAGCGCTGTAGGTAGCGCTACTCTATGACCTGATCGGCCCGCAACAGCAGCAACCGCGGGATCGTAAGCCTGAGCGCTTTGGCGGTCTTCAGGTTGATGACCAGTTCGAACTTTGCGGCCTGCTCTACTG
This sequence comes from Burkholderiales bacterium, assembly GCA_036007105.1. GTDB lineage: Bacteria > Pseudomonadota > Gammaproteobacteria > Burkholderiales > SG8-39 > 2-02-FULL-66-14. The sequence goes on from DASYPC010000089.1 coordinate 16,786, forward strand.
GAAGATCGGCTGGCTTCTCGCCTTTAAGGATCTTATCGACGTACACGGACGAGCGCCGGAACTGGGATATCAGAGCAGCAAACGCAAAGCGCGCGAACATCGACGTCATTCAATCACCTTGTCCGCTCGCAGCAGCAGCGGCTGCGGGATCTTGAGCCCGAACGCCTTCGCGGTCTTGAGATTGATTACGAGCTCAAACTTGGTCGGCTGCTCGACGGGAAGGTCGGCAGGTTTCGCCCCCTTGAGGATCCTGTCCACGTGCGTGGCCGCCCTTCGGTACGAATCGTCAAGGCTTGCGCCATACGAAAGCAGACCGCCGGCTTCGGCGAAGCGCCTGCTGAAGTGAAATGCGGGAAGGCGCTTGCCGGACGCGAATTGAGCGATCCTTGCACTGCTCTCGGTCAGGAACGGATCGGGCGCTATGAAAATACCTTGAGCCCCACTCGAGGTGATTGCGGCAAATGCTCTCTCCAGGTCCGCGGCATTTCCCGCATCGAGCACCTCGACCTTCAGTTTCCAGGTCCGCGCAGCCAACTGAATCTCTCCTGCGTATTGCGCGCTGAGCGTTCTCGCCGGGTTCAACAGCACCGCGACATGCGACAGCCCGGGAACTGCTTCCTTGAGCAGCCCGAGGCATTTTCCGGTGAAGCCCACGCCGCCAACGCCGACGGTAGCACCGGTGATGTTGCCTCCCGGGCGCGCGAGGCTTGCAACGATGCCGGAGCCGACGGGGTCGTCCACACCTCCGAACACAATGGGGACCGTGGTGACCGCCTGCTTCGCGGCTAGCGTGCCGGGCGTCGAGCCGGCCACGACCACGTCGACCTTCAGCCGCAGCAGATCGGTGAAGAGTTGCGGAAGGCGTTCGAAGTGTCCGTCCGCGTAGCGCGACTCGATCACGAGATTCTTTCCCTCGACATAGCCGAGGTGGCGAAGGCCCTGCCGGAACGCTTCGATCGAGGGACCGGCAGAAAACGGGGTAACGAACCCGATCCGATGCACCCTCGCGGCCTGCTGAGTTTGAGCCACAGC
>DASYPC010000090.1:0-11052 GCA_036007105.1 Burkholderiales bacterium
CGTGAAGAACCATGCCATGTCGACGAGCTCGCTCGCCCATCCGAACGCAAGCCCGAGCGCGCCGATCGCAAAAACCCAGATCGCGAGGCCGACCGCCACGTGCGTCCATAGCCGGGCCCACGTGAAGCGCGCGTGCTCGGGAATCGGCGCGCCATCGTCGATCAGCGCGCGGCCGTTACCCGGCTGCGCGGATGCGTGTCCACCGCTCCCCGTGAACACCTGCGGTGCAAAGCGTCCGCCGAGCATGCCGATCAGCGCCGCGGCAATGACGATCGCCGGGAACGGCGCGTCGAACGCGAAGATCGCTATGAATGCCGCCGACGCGAGGACCCACAGCGCCGGATGCTTCAACGCCCGCGACCCGATGCGCCATGCAGCGGCGAGTACGATCGCTACGACCGCGGGCTTGATGCCATAGAAGATGCCCGCGACCACGGGCACGTTGCCGTACGCAAGATAGATCCACGAGAGCGCGATCAGGATGAACACCGACGGCAGCACGAACAACGTGCCCGCGACGACGCCGCCCCATACGCGGTGCATCATCCAGCCGATGTACGTCGCGAGCTGCGTCGCTTCCGGACCCGGCAGCACCATGCAGTAGTTGAGCGCGTGCAGGAAACGGTTCTCCGAGATCCAGCGCCGGCGTTCCACCAGCTCCGAATGCATGATCGCGATCTGGCCGGTCGGCCCGCCGAAGCTGATAAAGCCGAGCTTGAGCCAGAACAGGAACGCCTCCCCGAAGGAGACGGGCGCGGGCGGTGACGTATCGATGCGATTTGCAGGTGCGTCCAAAGTGCGCTCCTTCAGCAACCCGCAGAGCTTGGACGCACCGGCGTCTTGGGTCCGCGGGAGTCTGCGATCCCGCGTCTCGGGAAGGATGCGCGCGACCGCGGCCGAGTGTCAACCCTTCCGAGCGCCCGGACGCGCGAGCCATCCGAGCGCTGCAGATACGAAATGCATAATATGCAATTCAGAACATAACAATGGACTCGCTCTGGGAAGCCACCCGCGGCGCGCTCGGCCTGATTGCGTCGGGCGACCCGGCGCTCGGCGCAATCGTGCTGCTCAGCCTCGAAGTGAGCCTGTCGGCCGTCGCATGCGCGACGCTGCTCGGTCTGCCGCTCGGGGCCGCGATCGCGGTCGCGCGCTTCCCCGGCCGCCGCGCGGTAGTGGTGCTGCTGAACGCGCTAATGGGCCTGCCGCCGGTTGTCGTTGGGCTGTTCGTCTACCTGATGCTGTCGCGCGCCGGGCCGCTCGGCAGCCTCGGAATTCTGTTTACCCCCGTCGCCATGGTGATCGCACAGGCGATCCTGATCCTGCCAATTATCGCTGCACTGTGCCGCCAGGCGGTGGAGGATGCGTGGGTCGAGTACGAGGAGCAGTTGCGCTCGCTCGGCGCGCGCGGGCCGGGCGCCGCGCTTACGCTGGTGTGGGACATCCGCTTTTCACTGCTCACCGCGATCCTCGCGGGACTGGGCCGCGCCGCCGCGGAAGTTGGCGCCGTGATGATCGTCGGCGGCAATATCGACGGCGTGACTCGGGTCATGACGACCACCATCGCGCTGGAGACCTCGAAGGGCGACCTGCCGCTCGCGCTGTCGCTCGGCATCGTGCTGATCGCGCTGGTCATCGCGCTGAACGCGGCGGCCCACGTTGTCAAGGACGCCGCCCAGCGGCGCTACGGCTGATGAGCGCGAACGGCGGCATCCTGCCGCTCGCGCTGCGCGAGACCTGCTTCAGCGCCGCGGGCCGAAACCTGATCGACCGCATCTCGGTCGAGATCACCGCTGGGCCGAGCACCATCATCCTCGGAGCGAACGGCGCCGGCAAAAGCGTGCTGATGCGCCTGATGCACGGACTGCTCGCACCAACCGCCGGAGAGATCGCCTGGAATGAACCCGATGCCGAGCGCAGGCGACGCAGGCAGGCGATGGTGTTCCAGCGACCGGTGTTGCTGCGCCGGAGCGCGCTTGCCAACGTGACGTATGCACTCAAGGTCGCGCGGGTTGCGCGCGCCGAACGCGAGCGCCTCGCAGTCGAGGCGTTGGACAGCGTCGGTCTGATGCACCTCGCGCATCGTCCGGCGCGCGTACTCTCCGGCGGGGAACAACAGCGCCTGGCGCTCGCGCGTGCCTGGGCGCTGCATCCGGAAGTGCTGTTTCTCGACGAGCCGACCGCAAGCCTCGATCCGAGCGCGACGCGGGAAATCGAGCGGGTGATCCGCGCGTTCGACGCCGCCGGAACCAAGATCATCATGGCGACGCACAACCTCGCCCAGGCGCGGCGTCTCGGGGACGAGGTCTTGTACATCCATCAAGGGCGTCTCGTCGAAAGGGCTCCAGTCGAACAGTTTCTTTCACGCCCTGCCTCGCCCGAGGCGGCCGCGTTCATCAAAGGAGAGCTGCCATGGGCCTAGCGCCCGGGGTTCTTCTGGCGCTTGCCGTCTGCACAACCGCGCATGCACAGCAAACCTACATCACGGTCGCATCGACGACGTCGACCGAGCAGTCCGGGCTGTTCAAGCACCTGCTGCCGATCTTCGAGAAGAGGACCGGTATCCAGGTGCGCGTCGTGGCCCTCGGTACCGGGCAGGCGCTCGACATGGCGCGGCGCGGCGACGCCGACGTCGTGTTCGTGCACGCCAGGCCGCTGGAGGAGAAGTTCCTTGCGGAGGGTTTCGGCATCAGGCGCTACGACGTGATGTACAACGACTTCGTGCTGATCGGGCCCAAAGCCGACCCGGCGAAGGTTGCCGGGGGCAAAGACGTCGCGGACGCGTTTCGCCGGATCAAGTCGGCCCAAGCGCCGTTCGTGTCGCGCGGCGACAAGAGCGGCACGCACTTCGCCGAGCTCGAGATCTGGAAGCTCGCCGGGATCGATATCGCGAAAGACAAGGGGACGTGGTACCGCGACACCGGCCAGGGCATGGGGCCGGCCCTGAATAGCGCAGCGGGCATGAATGCCTATATCCTCGCCGATCGCGGCACCTGGCTCTCCTTCAAGAACCGCGCCGACCTGACGATCGTGCTCGAGGGCGACAAGCGCCTGTTCAACCAATACGGAATCATCCTCGTCAATCCCGAGAAGCACCCCAGCGTGAAGCGCGAGATGGGCCAGGCGTTCATCGATTGGGTGATTTCCCCGGAAGGCCAGAAGGCCATCGAGGAGTACAGGATCGGCGGCAAGCAGCTTTTCTTCCCGAACGCGAAAAAGTAGATGAGCCGCTATCGCGGACTGACGTTGCGCGTGCTCGGGCGGTCAGGCCCGCCCGCGATGGGTCCGGGCAAAGCCGAACTGATTGAGCACATCGCACTTACCGGGTCGATCTCTGCGGCCGCGCGGGCGATGGGCATGTCGTACCGCCGCGCCTGGCAGTTGGTCGAGGCGCTCAACCGGACGTTCAGAGAGCCCGTGATCACCACCGAGATCGGCGGCGCCCGCGGGGGCGGCGCGCGGGTGAGCGCGTTCGGCAGTCGCATCGCCGCCGATTTCCGCGCGATGGAACGCAAGGCGTCGAAGGCCATCGCCGCGGACCTGGGTCGCTTCGCCCGACGCCTGCGCAAGCCAAAACGGCATCCCTAGTCTCGCTATAGTCCATGGTATATAACGCGTATGCCATGGGACCAAACTCTAGTCGCAGTGCTGGCGATGGGCATGCTGGTCGCCGCGTTCGTCTACGCGACGGTGGGTCATGGCGGCGCGTCGGCCTATCTGGCGGTGATGGCGCTGGCGGGTGTCGCGCCGCAGGAAATGCGGCCGAGCGCATTGCTGCTCAATATCGTCGTATCGTCGATCGCTACGTACAAGTTCCAGCGCGCCGGCTATTTCCGCTGGCGGCTGTTCTGGCCGTTCGCGAGCGTTTCGATCCCGATGGCGTTCGTAGGAGGGGCGATCACGCTGCCGGGACCGGCATACAAAATCCTCGTGGGATTGGTGTTGCTCTATGCGGCCTGGCAGCTTTGGCTGAGTGCGCGAGCGGGAGACGAGATCCGCCCGCTGCGCGACCCGCCGCTGGGCTGGGCGATGGGCATCGGCGCCGCGATGGGGCTGCTCGCCGGGCTGACGGGCGTCGGGGGCGGCATCTTTCTCAGCCCATTGCTGTTGATGCTGGGATGGGCGGGGACGAAACAGACTTCTGCCGTTTCCGCGCCGTTCATCCTGGTGAACTCCCTGGCCGGGCTCGCGGCAGGTTTCACAGCGCGGGTGTCCATGCTGCCCGAGCACGTATGGATTTTCGCGCTGGCGGTCCTCGTCGGAGGATGGTTCGGTGCCGAGTACGGCAGCAAACGCTTCGCCAATCCGATGGTGCGCCGATTCCTGGCGGTGGTGCTGGCCGTTGCGGGCACAAAGATGGTTCTGGTGTAGATTTCCTGCAGATGAAAACCATCGGCTTCGCCGGCTGGTCCGGCAGCGGCAAGACCACGTTGATCGAGAAGCTGATCCCGCTCTTCGCGCGGCGCGGGCTGCGGGTGTCGCTGATCAAGCACGCGCATCACACGTTCGACGTCGATCAGCCGGGCAAGGACTCCTATCGCCACCGCCACGCGGGCGCGAGTGAGGTGCTCGTGACCTCGTCGCGGCGTTGGGTGCTGATGCACGAGCTGCGCGGCGAGCAGGAGCCGCGCTTCGAGGACCAGCTGCGGCATCTCTCGCCTTGCGACCTGCTGATCGTCGAAGGTTTCAAGTACGCGCCGATTCCGAAGCTCGAAGTGTGGCGGTCCGTGACCGGCGAGCCGCTGCTGCATCCAAACGACTCGCATTTTGTCGCGGTCGTGACGGACGCGAAGGTGGAGACGCGACTGCCGCTGCTCGATCTCAACAATGCGGACGCGGTCGCGGCGTTCGTGGTCTCGCACCTGCAGCTCGCATGAACAAGGGCATGCTCTCGGTCGACGAAGCGCTCGAGGTGCTGCTCGCGGGAGCGAAGCCGGTGTCCGAGATCGAGCAGATTCCGGCGCTCGAGGCGTCCGGGCGGGTGCTGGCGCGCGCGCTCGCGTCCACCATGGACGTGCCGCCGATGGATAACAGCGCAATGGACGGTTATGCGGTGCGCGCCAGCGAAGTGGCTGCACCCGAGACACGGTTGCGGATCGCGCAGCGGATCGCGGCGGGCGAGGTCGGAAAACCGCTCGCGCCCGGAACGGCGGCGCGCATCTTCACCGGCGCGCCGATCCCGCAGGGTGCGGACGCCATCGTGATGCAGGAGTTCTGCGCGGTGGAGGGCGAAGCGGTCGTGGTAAGGAAAGTGCCGAAGCCGAGTGAATGGATCCGACGCACCGGTAGCGACGTGCGCAAGGGCGACACGATCGTGCCGGCGGGAAAGCGCCTGTTGCCGCAGGATACCGGGCTCGCCGCATCGGTTGGAATCGGGACCATGCCGGTCTACCGGCGCGTGCGCCTGGGCCTCTTCTTCACCGGCGACGAGCTCGTGATGCCGGGCGAGCCGCTCGCACCGGGCAGGATCTACAACTCGAATCGCTTCACGCTGAACGGCATGGCGCACGCATTCGGCTGCGACGTCCGCGACTACGGGATCGTTCCCGACTCGCTGGATGCGACGCGTGCCATGCTGCGCCGAGCGTCGGCGGAGTGCGACCTCATCGTCACTTCGGGCGGTGTCTCCGTCGGCGAGGCCGATTTCGTCAAGCCCGCGGTCGAGGCCGAGGGCTCGCTGCTGATGTGGAAGATCTCGATGAAGCCGGGCCGGCCGCTCGCGTTCGGCAGGATCGGCGCTTGCGCGTTCATCGGTTTGCCGGGAAACCCGGTCTCGAGCTTCGTCACGTTCCTCATCTTCGTCCGGCCGTTCCTGCTGCGCACCCAGGGCGTGTCGGAAGTCGCGCCGCGCGCGAGCGACGCACGCGCCGACTTCGACTGGAGCGATCCGGATCCGCGGCGCGAATTCCTGCGCGTAAAATGGAATTCGGACGGCGGGCTCGACCTCTACCCCACGCAGGATTCCGCGGTGCTCACCTCGACGGCCTGGGCGGACGGACTGGTGGACAATCCGCCGAACCACGCGATCCGGAGAGGCGACCGGGTGCGTTTCCTGCCATTCGCGGAGCTCTATCGGTGAAGGTGAAAGTGCTGTTCTTCGCTGCGCTGCGCGAGCACGTCGGCGTAGCTTCGCAAGAAGTCGACCTGCCCGGAGAGACGAGCACGGTTGCGGCGTTGCGCGCGCACCTGGCGGGGCGCGGGGGTGCGTGGACGTCCGCGCTCGCGGAGAAAAAGCTGCTGCGCTTCGCGGTCAACCAGGACCTGGTCCCGCCGGCCACCGCGATCCGGGCGGGCGACGAGGTCGCATTTTTCCCTCCGGTGACCGGCGGCTAAGCGATGAAGATCCTGGTGCAGCGCGAAGACTTCGATTGTGGCGCGGAGATGGAAGCGGTCGCGCGCGGCAACCCGAAGGTTGGCGCGGTCGCGGCATTCGCCGGCCTGGTGCGCGACGTGAACGACGATGCCGCGGTCCGCACGATGACGCTCGAGCACTATCCCGGCATGACCGAGCGGGCGATCGCGAAGATCGTCGAGGAAGCGCGGCAGCGCTGGAGCATGATCGACTGCACGGTGATCCATCGCTTCGGCGAGCTGAAGCCGACCGACCGGATCGTGCTCGTGGTCGTGGCGAGCGGGCATCGCGGTGATGCTTTCGCCGCGTGCGAGTTCATCATGGACTACCTCAAGACTCGGGCGCCGTTCTGGAAGAAGGAGCAGACCCCGGGAGGCGCGCGTTGGGTCGAGGCGAGGGATTCGGATGACGCGGCGGCCGGGCGCTGGAAGCGCAAGGAGCCGGACGCGGCCTGAATGACAGACGTGTATGGCCTTGCGGCGCTGTGGATCGCCCTGGCGCTTGGTGCGGCGCTGGTCGCGATCCGGCTGCGGATCGCGAATGCGCTTGCCGAAATCCTGGTCGGAACGATTGCCGGTGCACTGCTCGGCACGGGTGTCCTCGACGTCGATCAGACCTGGATCAGGTTCCTCGCCGGCGCCGGTGCGATCGTTCTCACGTTTCTCGCCGGGGCGGAACTCGACCCAGAGGCGTTTCGGCGCCAGTGGAAGGAAGCTGCGGCCGTGGGCCTCGTCAGCTTCTCCGCGCCGTTCCTCGCGTGCGCCGCGGGTGCATACTGGCTGCTCGGCTGGGATCCGCGCGCGAGCCTCCTCGCCGGCATCGCCATGTCCACGACCTCGGTGGCAGTGGTCTATGCAGTCATGCTCGAGTTCGGCTTCAACCGCACCGATTACGGCAAGATGGTGCTTGCCGCGTGCTTCATCACCGATCTCGGCACGGTCATCGGACTGGGGTTGCTGTTCGCGCCGTTTACGCTGAAGACGGTGGCGTTCGTCGGTGGAATGGCTGGAGCGGCGCTCGCCCTGCCGTGGTTGACGGTGTGGTTCTTCCGCCGTTACGGCGGACGGCCGGCAGAGCTGGAAACGAAGTACCTGCTGCTCGTGCTGTTCGCGCTCGGTGCGCTCGCAGGCTGGGCCGAGAGCGAGGCGGTGCTGCCGGCGTACGTGATCGGCATGATGCTGGCGGGCACGGTGGGACGGGACCATGCGCTGATCCGCCGCCTGCGCACACTCACCTTCGGCCTTCTCACCCCGTTCTATTTCCTCCGTGCCGGATCGTTCGTATCGATTCCGGCGCTGGTCGCCGCTCCGGCGGCCTTTCTCGCAATGCTGGTGATCAAGATCGCCGCGAAGTGCGCGGGCGTGTACCCTGTGACGCAGGCGTTCGGCTCGCCGCGCAAGGTCGGCGTGTACACCACGCTGCTGATGTCCACCGGGCTCACGTTCGGCACGATCTCCTCGCTCTTCGGCCTGTCGCAGGGCATCGTGACTCAGGCGCAATACTCGGCGCTCGTCGCCGCGGTGATCGGCAGCGCCGTTGTGCCGACGTTGATCGCCAACGCCTGGTTTCTGCCGCGCCACCTGCTGCCGGAACCGGAATCGGTGGACGCCGCCGCGCCGGTGCCCGGCCCAGGGAAAGGAGGCTGATCATGTACCGCAGGATCCTGGTCGGTTACGACGGGTCCGCTTCCGGCCGCAAGGCGTTCGACACCGCGCTCGAACTGGCGGCGAAGCACGAGGCGGAGCTCTACGTGCTTTCGGTCGCGCGCCCGCCCGAGGTCGGAGACGACGTGGAAACCGAGGCAGTCATCGAGAATTCGCGCCATTACCACCACCGCCTGCTCGCGGAACTCAAGCCCTGGGTGGAGGCGAAGGGCGTGAAGACGCATTTCGAGGTGGCCGTCGGCCATCCGGCCGAGCAGATCATCTACGACGCCGATCGCCACGGCGTCGATCTGATCGTGGTCGGACACCGGGGCCGCTCTAAATTCGCGCGCCTGCTGCTCGGATCGGTATCCAAGCAAGTCGTGCAGTACGCCGGACGGCAGGTGCTCATCGTTCGCTGACCCGCGATGCCGGACTGCCTTATCCCCGGATTCGGTACGCTGCGGATCGATCATCTCGTGCTCGACTTCAACGGCACGACGCTGAAGGCCGCGGCGCTCGACGCGCGCTCTCGTCCTTTGCGGCTGGTGGCGTCGCTTCGATGCTGAAGCGCTCGCCTTCCATGCCGCGCGCCGTTTGGATGCTCGGCTTCGTGAGTCTGTTCATGGACATCTCGTCGGAACTGATTCACAGCCTGCTGCCGGTATTCATGGTCACGGAGCTGGGGGCGAGCATGCTAGCGGTGGGCATCGTCGAGGGAATCGCCGAGTCGACCGCGCTGATGATGAAGGTGTTTTCCGGGGCGTTGAGTGATTACTTCCGCAAGCGGAAGGTGCTAGTGGTACTCGGCTATGGACTCGGCGCTGCGTCCAAGCCCCTGTTCGCGCTCGCGCTGTCGGTGAACTGGGTGCTCGCCGCGCGTTTCATGGACCGCATCGGCAAGGGAATCCGCGGTGCGCCGCGCGATGCCCTGATCGCCGATCTCGCACCCAGGAGGATCCGCGGCGCTGCCTTCGGCTTGCGCCAGTCGCTCGATACGGTTGGCGCATTTCTCGGGCCGCTGCTTGCAATCGGCCTGATGCTGCTGTGGGCGGGAGACTTTCGTACGGTGTTCTGGTTCGCAGTCATTCCTGCCGCGATCGCCGTGCTGCTGCTCGTTTTCGGCATCGACGAACCGCGGGCCGGCGCGGCAGGCCGCAAACCCCGGAATCCGATCCGCTGGCGCACGCTGGCGAATCTCGGCGGCGCCTACTGGTTCGTCGTAGTCGCAGGCGCTATCTTCACCCTGGCGCGATTCAGCGAAGCGTTCCTGATCCTGCGCGCGCAGCAGCATGGATTGCCCGACACGTATGCGCCGCTCGTCCTCGTCGTCATGAATGTGGTGTACGCGCTCTCAGCGTACCCAGTCGGGAGGCTCGCAGACCGGATGAGCCACCGCACGTTGCTCGCCTATGGGCTCGTGGCGCTCATCGGTGCGGACCTCTTGCTGGCGCAGGCACAGGGACTGGCGCTCGTCGCCGCCGGAGTCGCAATATGGGGATTGCACATGGGGCTCACGCAGGGTCTGCTCGCCGCGATGGTCGCGCAGACCGCACCGGCGCACTTGAGGGGAACAGCCTTCGGGGTTTTCAATCTGGCGAGCGGCATCGCGATGCTGATCGCAAGCGTGCTTGCGGGAGTGCTGTGGGACACGCTGGGCGCGGCGGCGACCTTCTATGCCGGTGCGATGTTTTCCGTTCTGGCCTTGATTCTGCTGCTCGCTTCCCGCCGGACCTAGAGGGCGCGCGGTCGCAACGTGGACGTCCTTGAATTGCGGGCCTGCGCCCCCATCTGCGTTAAGGATAAGTCTTTGGGATCAGCGGGATGCGATACGACAAATTCACCACCAAGCTGCAAGAGGCGATTGCCGAGGCGCAGAGCCTCGCGGTCGGGCAGGACCACCAGCAGATCGAGCCGCAGCACCTGCTCGCTGCGCTGCTCGCCCAGGAGGACGGCCTCGCTACCTCGCTGATCGCCAAGGCCGGCGGCAATCCGGCCGTGCTGAAACAGAGCCTGCAGCAGGCGATCGGCCGCCTGCCAAAGGTCGAAGGCACGCCCGGCGAAGTGCATGTCTCGCGCGACCTGTCGAACCTGCTCAACGTGGCCGACAAGGAAGCGCAGAAACGGGGCGACCAGTACATCGCCTCGGAGCTGTTCCTGCTCGCCTGTACGGCGGACAAGGGCGAAACCGGGAGGCTGCTGAAGCAGGCGGGCGTGGAGAAAAAGACGCTCGAGAAGGCGATCGAGCAGGTGCGCGGCGGCCAGCAGGTGGGGTCGCAGGGCGACGAATCCCAGCGCCAGGCGCTCGCCAAGTACACGCTCGATCTCACCGATCGCGCGCGCCAGGGCAAGCTCGACCCGGTGATCGGCCGCGACGACGAGATCCGGCGCGTGATCCAGATCCTGCAGCGGCGCACCAAGAACAACCCGGTGCTGATCGGCGAGCCGGGCGTCGGCAAGACCGCGATCGTCGAAGGGCTCGCGCAGCGGATCGTCAACGGCGAAGTGCCCGAATCGCTGAAGAACAAGCGCGTGCTCGCGCTCGACATGGCGTCGCTGCTCGCCGGCGCCAAGTACCGCGGCGAATTCGAAGAGCGCCTCAAGACGGTGCTGAAGGAGCTCGCGCACGACGAAGGCAACACGATCGTCTTCATCGACGAGCTGCACACGATGGTCGGGGCCGGCAAGGCGGAAGGCGCGATCGATGCCGGCAACATGCTCAAGCCCGCGCTCGCCCGCGGCGAGCTGCACTGCGTCGGCGCGACGACGCTCGACGAGTACCGCAAATACATCGAGAAGGACGCTGCGCTCGAGCGGCGCTTCCAGAAGGTTCTGGTCGGCGAGCCGAGCGTCGAGGCGACGATCGCGATCCTGCGCGGCCTGCAGGAGCGCTACGAAGTGCACCACGGCGTCGACATTACCGACCCGGCGATCGTCGCCGCGGCCGAGCTCTCGCACCGCTATATCACCGACCGCTTCCTGCCCGACAAGGCGATCGACCTGATCGACGAGGCCGCGGCGCGGATCAAGATGGAGATCGACTCCAAGCCCGAGGCGATG
>DASYPC010000091.1:0-2829 GCA_036007105.1 Burkholderiales bacterium
GATCTGCGCCTGCGCCATGTCCCACGGCTTGTCGATGGCAGCGACGCTGCGCAGGATTTCCGACACCGCGAACATGCCGATCATGATCGGGATCAGCGTGAGGCCGCCGGCGAGCTCGGCGTTGCCGAACGTGAAGCGCGGAAAGCCCGCCGGGTTATCGAGCCCGACCGCGGAGACGAGCAAACCCAGAAGCAGGGACACCACGCCTTTGAGGGGATTGCCGAGCGCGAGAAACACCGCGCTCGAAAGCCCCAGCACCACCAGCCAGAAGTATTCGAACGAAGAGAACTTGAGCGCGATTTCCGCGAGCGCGGGCGCGGCGACGATCAGCACCGCGGTGCCGAAGAGCCCGCCGATGACCGAGAAGACGAGCCCGGCGCCGAGCGCAAGCTCGCCCTGGCCTTTCTTCGTCATCGCGTACGCCTCGTCGGTGTAGGCAGCGGATGCAGGCGTGCCCGGCATGCGCAGGAAGCAGCTCGGGATGTCGCCGGCAAAGATCGCCATCGCCGTCGCGGTCACGATCGAGGCGATCGCCGGCACCGGCGGCATGAAGAACGTCACCGGCACGAGGAGGGCGGTCGCCATCGTCGCGGTGAGGCCGGGTATTGCGCCGACGAACAGGCCGAAGATCGCCGAGCCGAGGATCACCCACAGCACGTAGGGATCGAGCACCTGCATGAGCGCCTGCCAGAGAACGGAGGCGGTCATGCGCTAGAACGCAAAGCGCTCGAAGATTCCCCACGGCAGGGGAATGCGCAGCAGCTTGTAGAACGACAGGTGGATGACGAGCGTCGCCACGACGGCGACCGCGAACGACATCCGCAAAGAGGCGCCGAGCAGGCGCGCCCAGACGGTGAGCAGCAAGGTTCCGGTCAGGTAAAAGCCGAGCCAGTCGGCTGCGAATACGTAAAAGAGCAATCCGCCGAGCACCGCGGTGACGCTCGCAAGCGGTCGCGGCCGGCGAATCCAGTCCGGCAGCGCGAACCACGGCTGGATGCGCTCCGCGCCGCGCAATCCCTGCACGATGAGCAGCGCGCCGCAGGCCATCAGTCCGACGGCGACGAGGCCCGGAAACCACGCCGGGCCGAATTTCTGGCCCGGCATCGCCGGGAACGCCTGGATATGCCAGAGGACGACGCCGCCGAGCGCGGCGAGCCCCGCGCCGCTCAGCGCGTCATGGACTTTCAATCGCGCTTACTTCGCGAGCCCGACCGCTTTCAACGCGGTGCCGAGGCTTGCGTCGGAAGCGGCCATGAATTTCGTCGTGCCCTCGGGATCGGCCCAGATCACGCCGAAGCCGCGGCTCGCCATGAAGTCCTTGTACTCCTTCGAGTCGTAGACTTTCTTGAGCGCTGCAACCAGCGTTTTCTGCGCGTCGGCGGGAATCCCCTTCGGCGCGGCAATGACGCGCCACGCGGCGATTGCCCAGTCGGTGCCGAGCTCTTTTTTGAGCGTCGGCACGTTCGGATAGAGCGCCGGAGGATTCGCATCCATGATCGCGAGCGCGCGCACCTTGCCCGCGTCGATCATCGAGCGTGCTTCCGGCACCGAGCACGGTACGACGTCGACGCCGCCCGCGACCATGTCCTGCAGTCCCGGTGCCGCGCCATTCGACGGCACCCACGGCAGCGCGTTCGGATCGACACCCTGGTCCTTCAAGAGGCCCGCGATCGCGAGATGCCAGATGCCGCCCTGGCCGGTGCCCGATGCTTTCATCTTGCCCGGGTTCGCCTTGATCGCCGCGATCAGCTCCTTCACCGACTTGTACGGCGAGTCGACGCGCACGTGCACGCCAGCAGGATCGGCATTGACGAGCCCGATTGGCGTGTAGTCGGTGTGCTTGAGTGGCGTCAGGCCGACCCAGTGCATCATCGTGATCTCGACCGTGATCATGCCGATCGTGTAGCCGTCAGCCGGCGCGGAGGAGATCGCCTGGTGGCCGACGACGCCCGAGCCACCGGTGCGGTTGACGACGTTGAACGGCTGCTTGAGCTCCTTTTCCAGCAGGGCCGCGATGATGCGCGCGGTCGCATCGGTACCGCCGCCCGCGCCCCACGGGACGATCAACTGTACAGGGCGTTGCGGGTATTGGGCCTGCGCGGCGGCGGCGACCAGGCAAAGCAGGGCTGCAACGAGCGTGCGCATCTGTTTTCCTCCCATGGAAAGCTGCGGCATTGTAACCGCTTGGTTACGTCGGCCGGCTGGCGAGCGCGGCGCGGATCGTCTTCAGCGCCTCTTCGCGCTCGGTGCCCGCGAGTACGAGCCGCGGCCCGCGCACACGCTCGTTGCCCTTCCCGACTTCCTGCTGCGCGAGCTTGATGTACTGCACGAACTTCGGCAGCACGTCCATCCGCAACAGCGGCAGGAACCAGCGGTACAGCGCGTCCGCTTTTTCGGTCTCGCCGCGTGTCGCGGCGCGAAAGAGTGTCATCGTCTCGCGCGGCAGCGCGTTCACCAGACCGGCGATCCAGCCGACCGCGCCGGCGCGCACGCCTTCGAGAATCATGTCGTCGAGGCCGGCGAAGACCGCAACGCGATCGCCGCAGAGCGCCCTCAGCGCGGTCACGCGGCGCGCGTCGCCGCTCGATTCCTTCACGGCGCGCAGGTTCGCGTGCTCGGCGGCGAGCTCGGCGATCTGCGGCGCGAGGAAATCGGTCTTGTAGGCAGGCGGGTTGTTGTAGAGCATGCAGGTGAGCTTGGTCGCGCCGATCACCGCGGCGACATGCGCTTTCATCTCGCGCCAGTCGGTGCTGTAGACGTACGGCGGGAGCACCATCAATCCCGAGCAACCCGCTTCCTGCGCGGCGCGCGCAAGGGACACGGCTTCGG